>JAPLFH010000009.1 GCA_026390815.1 Ignavibacteriales bacterium
TAGTTCCGCTTTTATTTTTCTTTTTTCTTACGAACATAGCCATTTTTAATTTTGGGACACCCAAGATAGGTAATATTCTTTTGTTTCTGTATCAAATACTAAACTTTTTCGCTTGTTTAAAAAAAGTGCGGAAAACAGGAGTTCGATTATTAGTACAGAGATTCTTCATTCGCTTTGCTTCATTCAGAATGACAAGTTGTGCAATAGATTCTTTCCGCAGGAAGGTTTGGGCAGCAGTGATTTACTTATGAATTAAAGTTTATTGAATATTTAATTCAATAAATATATCTTATATCTACACAATTTAATTTTCATACTTTTTATAGTTAGCAAGATGGACTTAAAAAAAACCAGGCTTTTTTGTATTCCCTTCTCTGGCGGAAATGCATACTCTTATTCAGAATTTAAAAAATATATTCCTGATAATATTGAACTGTGTAATCTTGAACTACCAGGGAGGGGAAAGAGAATTTCGGAACCATTGCTGCATAGTGTCGAGTCCATGACTGAAGATCTCTTTTTGCAGATTGAAACAAAAATAAACGAAAACTACGTTATTTTTGGCCACAGCCTTGGATCTTTGCTTGGCATTACCTTATGCAGATATATTTCCGTGAAAGGAATGAACCTTCCTTTAATACTTTTTCTTTCGGGGCAGACAGCTCCAGCTTCAATCAAACCGGACAATAAACACACTCTACCTGATGATCAGTTTATAAACATGCTTAGAGAAATGGCAGGCACTCCCGAAGAATTGCTGACAGACAAAAGTTTTCTTCAATTTTTCCTTCCGGTTGTAAGAGCAGATTTTCAGGCTCTCTCAGATTACAATTATACTTCAAAAAATACTCCATTGGATGTACCTATTACTATCATGCTTGGCAAGGATGAAAAAATAAGCGACGAGGATGCAGCCATTTGGCAGTTGGAGACGGACAATACAATTTCTGTTCATCGTTTTGAAGGTGGACATTTTTTTATATTTGATCATATAGAAAAAATCTCCAATTTGATTGCTGAAAAAATTAAAAGTCAACTTAAAACATGATCCAAATTTATTATGCATATACCGATATTTTACTTAACAACAATCTTGAAAAATTTATAGGGCAATTATCTCTTCAGTCCAAATCGAAGCTATCTTTCCTTAAAAGAGTTGAGGATCAGCAACTGTTGCTTACATCATTAGTTTTATTATTAAAAGCTCTTAAAGAAAACGATTGTGAAAATTTCAAACTAAGCGATATGCAATATAATATCACAGGCAAACCTTTTTTTCCAGGTTCTCCATTCGATTTTAACATCTCTCACACAGATAATTGCGCTGCGATAGTTTTCTCCAAAGATTGCCGTGTTGGAATAGATGTAGAAAGGATTAAGGAGATAGATTTTTCTGATTTTACAGATTATTTTACAACCGACCAATGGAATGATATTTATTCTGCCGAAGATAAGTTTAAAAGGTTTTACTTCTACTGGACACTTATAGAAAGTGTTGTAAAAGCAGACGGACGGGGGCTTTCTCTTATTTCTACCAAAAGAATAAAATTAGTTAATGGAGATTTATTTATTGATAACGCCCAATGGTTTTATAATCATTATAACATTGATAAATTTATTTCGTGTTGTATAACAACAGATAAAAAAATCAAATCGTACGAAATAAAAAAAATAACCTCTATTTAGCCAATGGAAGTTGGGTTCTTTTCCCCATATTCGTAGCGATCAATATATATATCAAAGGCACTATCGGTGTAAGAAACAAAGAGAAAATAAAGTTACCCCAAAAACCAAGAATTGTTTTTCTACCCAACAAGCCTACAACAAAACTTAAGAATATATTTAATGCCATTAGAATCATTTTAATTTTCCAATTAAGTTTAAATAATTACATATATAATGATAGCGGGGCGTACAACCCCGCTATTAAAAACGCTGCAACTACGCTTTTGCTGTTTTCAGATTCTGAGCCATTTCCTGTCCTTGTTTGAATAAATTCATGAAATATTCCTTTACTTTCTTAGGATCAAAATCAAGGAATGTACCACCGGATGCAAAATGCTGGATGAATACCTTACCAATAGCCCAAGTAGTTGCTCCGGAATATATAGGCATTGAAACGGCACCTACAATTCCGATAATTGGAATTGATTTGATCATACTGGTAAGATAACTTTTTGATAAAGCATCTGCAGATATTCCACCAAGTAAAGCACTGATTATCGATTTCCCAGCGTTTTTAGAAAATTTAACATTGTATACTTTTGAGAGCTCATTTAACATTTTAAGTTGAACTCCGGAAACCGTTGCAATATCCACTAATGGAACAGGAATGAGACCGGCACCCATCGACCACCACATATACTTTTTAACCAGTGCATGGGATGAATCAAGTTTAACCTGGTCTGTATTTTCAGCGACTACTTCAGTTGTAGCAGTATTTTCTTCTTTAGCCATCGTAACCTCCTTTAATGTTGATAAATATTCCGCATATTTTTCGGAAAAAACTTTTTAAAACTCACATCTTTACGCTTCGGGTACCACAAGCAAAACTCCCCAGTTATTTGCTGGGATAGGCATATAATAAATCCACCAGTTTCTTTGTGTACCAAATTTGCCCACATTCATAAAACCTGATTTTCCTTTCTGTAATTCTCTACCTATTTCTCTTAAGATAGGTGCGTTATTTTCTTCTGCTAAGCTGAATAAGGATTCGTTAAAAGGCCACTGCGGATTGGGAGCGCTTATGACAGTGCCGTTTTCTGATACCAGAATGGAATAACTCTCATCAAATAATTTTATTGATGAAACCATTTTCGCGAGCCAATCTATTGAAATATCAACGGCTACTATACCAGTCATCGTTTCTTTTATTCCATCATAATAGTAAAATGGTACTGAATAAGTCGCTAATACAATGTTTCCCCCGCTTGAACCTTCATCAAAATAAGGTTCTATCCAAACTGATTTTTGTAATATCTTCGGTAGTAAATACCAGTCCATACTAAAATATTTGTAGGTTGTATCAGTTGGATCCGTAAATATTATTTTACCGTTTTTCTTATATAAATATGGGCAATAATAAGTTGTATCTTTATCATAAGAATTTGGCTCAAAGGCAATACAGGTCCCAAATACTTCATCATTATTTACAACAATAGCCTCCAATAAAATACTCATATGTTCTTTTTGGGGTTTTGAAAATTCAAGAACATACGCCAAATTTAGCGGTATTTGTTCTATAGAAAGGATAACCTTCTGAATTTTGTTTACCTCTCCTTTTAATTTTGCTTTTGCAAGTTCATGTGTTTGCTTCTTCCAAGAGTATCTGTTATAAGTACGGATGAACTCAATTGCTGCAAAAGCAAGTGCAACAGTAATTATTATGATGATGAAATAAAGAATAGGTCGGGATATTTTTAAGGTTATTTTTGACATATCACATGTCGCCTTTATAAAAATCACGGTAAAGTGGTTTAATAGTTATAAATTTATTCTCATATAGAAAATTAGTAAGGTAATCAAAATCTGACATTAAAAGATTTCCTTCCTTTACATTTTTACCTGATGAGCTAATAATATCTTTAATGGTATTTAACATCCAAAGAGAATGTGATCTGTTATATGATACATTTGAATTTTCTTGATATTTATTAATCACTTCTATTGTTTCATCTTTATGTGCCAGGGCATAAGTAAATCCTTCAATAGATGCCTTAAAAAATTTTCTGCATAGCTCCGGATCACTCTTAAATGTGTTTTCCATACAGTAAATTCCGTCTTCAGGAAAATTCATTTCGTAATCATGAAAATTAAATGTTGTAATTTCATCGGGATTTATTCCTGAATTGATCAGTCGTTTATACTCATTGTAATTCATCATCACAACTATATCAACCGCATCTTTAAGCAATACATTAATACCTTTGTCAAATAGAATTATCTGAGCATTTATATTATGTTTTTTTAAGAAACCGGTCGTTAATTCTCTGGCAGTTGATCGCCAAAGCCCAATCTTTTTACCATTAAAATCCTTTAAAGTTTTTATGCCCGATTTTTTTTTGGCAACAAACATAATACTACTTTGCTGAAATATCTGACCGATATTCACAAGTTTGGTTCCTTTTGCCCGTTCCATTACTCCGGTATACAGAAACATTATTCCGAAATCAACTTCACCACTTTTCAATGATGTAGCTACATCGTGTTCAATTCCACCGTTCATTATTGTTACATCAAGTCCATATTTTTCATATATCCCTTTTTCTTTAGCCATATAATAACCTGCAAATTGCTGCTGTGGAAACCACGATGGAAGAAATGTTATCTTTTTCAACTCTTTATTCTGTGTATGACTTATAACTAATGGCATTAGAACTAAGAAGCTCAATATTAAAAATGTCCTATTCATATTTTTAAGTTTTGGCATTTTTATAACCGTTTATTTTTTTTCATCGGAGTTTAATAGTAATGGCAAATCGTTTTTACCGTTACCCATAATAATGATCTTTGAATTATTGGACTTTGCAAATTCAGAAGTAACTTCTAATCCTTTCCATTTCAGAATGGAAATTTTTGATAATTCCTCAAACTGCTTTATGCCTTCAGCCTCAATAATTTTCCTCTGTTTTTCTTTTTCTTCAATTTTAAGTTTGTAGACAAACTCATAAGACAACTGTTCTGCAACCATTTTTCTTTCGATTGAACTGGAAACAAGATCCGGCAATATTATTTTCTTGATCAGGTAATCATCCATTACAATATTTTGCTCAAGTAATTGTTTGCTCAAGTAATATTTAATAGTTGATTGAATAATTAAAGACGACATTTTATATAATTGTTCAGGAGCAAAGTTTCCAATTATTGCCATCGAGGCAGCTTCGACTTCGGGTTTTACGAATGATTTTGCATATGTAACACCCAGGTTCCTATGTATTGTCGGGATCGAATCTTTCATAAGATAAAAACGGTAGGAGAACTCTACTTTAACAGTCAACCCTTCGGCTGTAAGGATTTGCATTGTATCAATTTGGTTTTGCAAGCGAGTTTCATAGATATACATCCTATCCCAGGGCCAGATAACATGAAGTCCTTCACCATAGATCTCGCTAATTTCTGTACCACCGAACCTTGACCATCTTATTCCTTGTTGACCTGAATCGATGGAAATAAAAATATTGTTCCAGAACAAAGCTAAAAAGAATACGAACAAAAGTAACCAAATAGTAATCCCCATAGTATGCCTGTTCCAGTAACCAATTGCTTTCTTCTTTAGAAATTGGTAGATAAAAGCAATTTTTGCTGATATCATTCTAATTTTTTGAATCACTTAAAACCACTAAGTTTGTTTATAAAATAAGTGAATTATGTTAAATAATTTTACCGTATTCCATTTTTATTATTCGGTCTGCTAATTTAAAATAACGGTCATCATGGCTTACGGCAATAACTGTTTTACCCTCGGCTTTCAGTTTTTGCAATAACTCATAATAAAAATATTCTTTAAACTGCGGATCCTGATCAGCAGCCCATTCATCAAAAATATATATTGGTTTATCCTCCATAAATGTAACAATTAATGCAAGACGTTTTCTCTGACCCGTTGATAAATCAAGTTTTGTAAACCCATTATCTTTGAATTCAGTCTTGTTCTGTATCTGCATTAATTTCAAGAGATCATTAATCTTTTTCGGGTCAACTTTTTCCATGCCATATAGCTTGTCAAAAAGATGGAAGTCATTAAAAATAGCTGAATACAATTCCCTGTATTCCAAATAATTTGCGCTGTCGATTAATTTATCATCAACATATATGGTCCCTGTCTTAGGCTTGTAAAGCATTGTAAGGGCTTTTAAGAATGTAGTTTTGCCACAGCCGTTACCGCCGATTATAAATAGCACTTCGCCCCGTTGTATTGAAAGATCTATTGGTCCGATCGAAAATACATCACTTTCGTCTCCATTCTTATATTCAAAATAAAGGTCGTTCAAGACGATTTTATTAAAATCAGTAAATCTGTTCTCGCCATTTATCGGCTGAATTTCATTTGGATTAACCTGCAGATCCAATTCGCTTTCCAGGTTATAAATATTTTTTATTGCAATTTCTATCTTACCAAAAACAGGAAGCATAGAAACAAGGGAAGTTAAAGGACCTATAGCAAATAACATAGCCGTAGTTGTGCTAACAATATTTTCAGCCATATCAGGTTTTAACTTTGGCAGTACAAAAACTATGGCACCGAGGATAATGTAAATGAAAGCCTGTGAGAAAACCATGTTTTCAGAAAATTTATAACCGGTACTTATCTTTAAGTTTTTTAGTTTCAGAGATATTTTTTCAAAATGGGAGTATAAATCATTACTCTTCTTTCTGTTCAGTTTAATTTCTTTTATTCCATCAAGGATATCGGTAAGTGACACAAAAAATTTTATTTCAGCTTTATTTGTTTCTTCCAATTCAGCATAAACTTTTAGATTATTCTTGTGAAAAACAAGTACACCAGCAAGTATAAGAATAACAAGTAACGCAGCGGCAAAAATTGAAAGAATTGCTATGTATCCAAAAATAAAAATAAGCATTATTGCCGATTGCATTGCAGTAATTATGTATGGTGCCATTTGTGAAATTAGTGTACATTCCTGTGTCAACCGGTTATATATTTCAGCTTTGCCAATTTGTTCAATGTTTAGTAAATCGGTTCGGCGGATTTTGTCGGACAATCTTAACCTTATGTTATTAAGAATTTCCTCAATGATAATAATTCCGGAAGTTAAAATATACTTCTGCGAGGTGACGAAGATTCCCACTGTTGAAACAAACATTAAAACGTAACTGATGTTAATTGATTTACTAGAAACATTCTTTGCCGCCAAATTAATAATTGCTAAAACACCGGCGCTTGAAAGGCCGGACACAGCCGTTAAAAGAAACAATTTGAGTAACGGTTTATTAGATTCTTTTTTTAGGAATTCAAAAAATTTCATTTAGTATTGTTTCCATTTGAATTAACATCGCAATATTTATTTATCAGACTATACAAAAGTTTGCTCGTTAACAAAGCATTCTTTTCCACGTTAGGCTGCTTTAGCATATCCATATGACCCCCGTAACCCTCATACACTTCAAATTGAGGAGTTAATTCGCCCCACGCTCTTCTACTGATTTTATGATTAAAATTATTAATCTTGTCTGTGGCTTCAATTTGAATTATGGGACAATCCAAAGTTTCATCCTCGGTTCTGGCATTCAGATACTTTCGATATGCAACAATTTTTTTAAAGGCTGCATCTTTAATCTCTTCATCTAAAAATTCGGCATGATTTTGTTCTATATATAAAATAGCATCATTTAAATATTCGTCCGCACTCCAATCGATCAGTTCAAGCTGCCGGTAGCTGTCTAATAATATAATTCCGCCCACTTGTCTTCCTTGTTTTTTAAGTTCAATCGCAACATCGTAAGCCATATTGCCACCGGCTGAATGTCCGAACAGGTAAAACTCACTTTCATTTTGAAGATTGGTTAGAATTTCTGCAGTTGATTTTGCAGGAGCTGCTGATTCAATAAAGTTTATTCCGTACACGGAATGATCCAAAAAGTATTTGGCAAATTCCATATAAGCAAAAGAATAGCCGATTCCCGGAGGTAAAAAGAATATCTTCTTTTCAGATTCCTGATTAAATAGGATAGAATCCATTTCAATATTTTTCAACATTTCTTCCGTCCCCAATATTCTAATTGACATTTGTTTGATGGTTGGCTGCTGGAAAATAAGGTTCAAATAAGTTTTTTTGCCAAGCCGCTTTTGCACCTTCGACATAACCTGAATTGCTTTAATTGAGTTACCTCCAATTTCAAAGAAATTATCCTGAGAACTTATTTTTTCTTTGTGCAGTATTTCTTTCCATACTTCTGCAATAACAATTTCCGTTTTTCCATCGGGTTCAATATACGCAGTTAAGAATGGATTATCAGTATTATCCGGTTTGGGAAGTGAACGAATATCAATTTTGCCGCTTGGAGTGTGTGGTAATTTTTCGAGTTTAACAAAATACTCCGGAATCATATAACCCGGAAGATGTGCAGACAAAAATTCTTTCAAACTGATAATATCAATATCTACAAGAGATGTAAAATAAGCTGCAATCTCTTTATTATCTCCATCATCTATTAATTTAACTGCGGCTTCTTTCAGATCGGGATATTTCAACAGACAGGATTCAATTTCTCCAAGCTCAATTCTATAACCTCTCACTTTTACCTGCCCGTCATCTCTTCCAAGGAATTCAAGTTCGCCGTTATTGTCCCATCTGGCAACGTCGCCGCTTTTATACAATTTTCCTTCACCAAAAGGATTCTTAATAAATTGTTCATTCGTCAATTCAGATTTATTTATATATCCGCCAGCTACATTGAATCCACCGATATATAAATCTCCGGGAATTCCCACGGGCACAAATTCCATTTCTTTGTCTAATAAAAATATTTGTGTGTTATTAATCGGTCTGCCGATTGGAATTTTACTGGGCAGTTCATCAACTTTTCCCGAAAGAGTAAATGATGTAACAACATGTGTTTCAGAAGGTCCGTATTGATTATGAAACATTATTCCGGGATAGGCTTTCAATAATTTTTCAATGGTGGAATTTATAAACGGTTGTTCACCGGATGTAATAATATGCTTAAGTGATTTTAGTTGGTTATTATTTTCTACTTCATTCAGGAATAAATTTAATGCGCTGTACGGTATCGTTAGCATTTCAATTTCTTCTTTATCTATAATTTCGGCAATCAAACTCATTTTATAACGAGTTTCATTTTCGATCAAATATAATGTTCCGGCGGTTGCAAGAGAAAACAATATCTCTTGAATCGAAACATCAAAACTGTGCGGTGCAAACTGAAGTGTTTTCAATCCGCTTTCTATTTGATCTGACTGCCATTCAATCAAATTCAACAAACATTTGTGAGTGCCCAAAACACCTTTCGGTTCGCCAGTTGATCCGGATGTGTAAATAACATATGCGGCAGAATACAAATCGGGAGAAAAATTAACATTCAGATTTTCTCCACTGAGATTTGAAATCTTTTCATCGAACTCTTCAACAGTAATAATTCTATCTTTATTAAAGGAAGTAAGTTTTTCATATTTTTCAGATGTAATCAGAATTTTTCCTTCGCAGTCTTGTAGAATATAGTCAATTCTGTTTTGCGGATAATTTGGATCGACGGGAATATATACTCCACCGGTTTTAAGAATTGCAAGCATGGTGATGATAGACCATTCGGATCTATCAAGCATAACGCAAATGAACTCTCCAGGTTTTACTCCTTTACTTTCAATAAGAAAACGGGCAAACTGGTTTGCTTTCGAATTCACTTCTTCAAAAGTTAATTTTTTCCGTTTAAATACTACCGCAGATCGATCCTTAAATTCTGCTGCTCGTTTTTCAATAAGATTCACAATTGAATTATTTGCCAGCACTTTGTTGCATCCCATCGATAAATTGTAAAGCGTTTCTTTTTCTTTTATCGAAACAATACTTAAATGTGAAATTGGTTTCTCATCATTTGCCAGAACACTTTCAACCAATGAAGAGAAGTGATGGAACATGTTCTCAATTCTTTCTTTTTTGTAGAGAGCTGTATTGTATTCAAAGAAATATTTTATACAACTTTCATCTTCATAATAACTTATTGATAAATCAAATTTGCTTACGGGATAATCAAATTCAATTGATTTCATTTCAAGACCGGATGAGGATCTGATTCCAACTTCAGCCGGAGTTTGCGATATCAACATTACATCGAATAATGGAGAACGGGAGAGGTCCCTTGGTAATTGCAATTCATCTACAAGTAAGTCAAACGGATACGTCTGGTGACTGAATGCGCTGAGTGTATTATTTTTAACTTTATTCAAAAACGATTTGAAACTTTCATCATTATTAGATTGATTTCGCAGAGCAAGCGTATTAAGGAAAAAGCCAATCTGATCCTGGATATCTTGGTGTTCCCGGTTCGCAATCGGAGTTCCGATAACAATGTCATTTTGTTTTGTGTATTTGGATAACAGTAAATTAAATAACGCCAGTGTAGTTATAAACAGAGTAGTATAATTTCCGGTGCTTAGTTTCTTAAGTCCTTCGGATAAGGATTTAGAAAGACAGAATGATTCTGTCTTCCCTTTAAATGTTTGTGTTTTAGGTCTCGGATAATCGGAAGGTAAATTCAAACATTGTACAGGTTCTCTGAATATCTCCAACCAATAATTCTTATGTGCGTTAACACTTTTTCCGTTATCCTTAATCTGCCGGTTGTGCCAATCAGCGTATTCTTTATATTGAACCGGCGACGGAGCGAAAACACTTTCATCTGAAATTTTATTTTTGCCAGAATAATGATTATAGAATGCAGCTAAATTATCTGCCAATATATTTATTGACCATTCATCTAAAACTATATGATGAATATTGATGATTAAGATATATTCTTCTTTAGATTTATTTTTCAGCAGAGTAACTTTAATTAAAGGAGCTTCCGCCAAATTAAAAGGTTCGGTAATTGCTTTCTGAATTAATTCCTTTATCCTATCCCTTACTCCTTCCCCAAAAGAAGGGGACTTAAAGACCCTCTCCTTGGGAGAGGGAAGGGAGAGGCTTTCTATAAAGTCCCGATTTCCATTTACATCAATAACATCAATTGTGAAATCAACTTTATCTGATATTACCTGTTTGGGTTCTCCGTCAACCTCAATAAAATATGTTCTCAAAGATTCATATTTGTTTATGAGAGCATTAAACGAATTTTGAAGAGCGTTAAAATCTATTTCAGAATTTATCTGGTAAACAACCGGAACATTATAAGCAATAGATTTTTTCTCAATCCTGTCGAGTATCCATAGCCGGCGCTGAGCGTGTGATACATCATAGAAATTCGCTTTTTTAAGTGGAATGAGTGAAATAACCGAAACATTATTTTGTCTGTCGATGATATTTGCAAACTGTGCAATTGTCGGATATTCAAATATGTCTGATAGACTGCAATTGCTTTTAAACTCATGGTTGATTTGTGTAAGGAGTCTTAAGGCTTTTAGACTGTGTCCTCCCAGGTCGAAGAAGCTGTCATGTATACTTAATTTGTCAACTTCTAATACTCTCTTCCATATTTCTGCCAGTAATTCTTCAGATGAATTTAATATTTCCACTTCGGCTGACTCAGAATGTTTAATATCAAGTTCCGGTTCGGGCAGCGTTTTAACATCAATCTTTCCGTTAGGTGTAAGCGGAATTTTTTCCATCATAACAAAATATAACGGAACCATAAACGCAGGCATTAGTTTACTTAAATAATTTTTTAAATCATTTATATCTATTATTTCTCTTGCGACTATATATGCAGCGATATCTTTAAATGCGCCTTTTCCATAAGCAATAACAACTGCATTATCAATTGAAGGATAACGCCTGATATTGGTTTCTATTTCTCCAAGTTCAATTCTGAATCCTCTTATTTTTACTTGTCTGTCTATCCTTCCCAGATAATCAATATCACCTGTATCAGTCCACCTTCCCAAATCTCCTGTTTTGTAAAGCCGTCCTTTTCCAAATGGATTGCCAATAAATTTTTCTTTAGTCAATTCGTCTTTAAATAAATAACCTTTTGCAAGTCCATCGCCGGTAATACATATTTCTCCAGTGTGTCCGAGTGGAACTAACTTAAGATTTCTATCAACAATATAAATTTGAGTATTGGATATTGGTTTGCCGATTAAAACTTTTTTATTCCTATTGCTAAATCTATAAATTGTAGAATAGGTAGTATCTTCAGAAGGTCCATAAAAATTTCTCACTTCAATTTTATCACAATCTATCCCATCAATAAGTGTTTGAGGTATTTGTTCTCCAACAATATTTAAAGCTGATAAATGATTGAACCCTCGTTGGTCCAAATAATCTTTTATTTCAGATACTAAAGATGGAACAGTATTAACCAATACATTATAGTCCTTGTCAAGATACTCCGGAATTTCAAGTGCCGATTTTAATATCCGTATAGTCTTACCTGCTATAAGAGAGAAGAATACTTCATACACCGATATGTCGAAGCAATAAGAGGTGGAAGCATAAACAATATCATAATCTGTTGATTTGAATTCAGCAAAACACCATTGCAAAAACACCGAAAGATTTTTGTGGGTAATTGCAACTCCTTTTGGGTTTCCAGTTGATCCTGAAGTATAAATTATATAAGACAAATCTTCCAGTGAGTTTATATTTGCCGGTTCATTTGACTTTTGATGCGCGATAGCAGGATCATCTATATCTATGATAACTGTTCCAAAAGGCAACTTCTTGTCATTCTGAGCAAATCGAAGAATCTGATTATCAAGACCATTCGGGAGATTCTTCGTCGCAAGCTCCTCAGAATGACTAATGCTGGCTTTAAATGAATCTTTTTCAAAAATACTTTTTTCCGTTAATAATATTTTTGCTTTACAGTCATTCAGGATGTAGTCAATTCTTTTTTGCGGATAAGCGTTATCAATTCCCACATAGGCTGCGCCGCTTTTTAATACACCAAGCATTGCAACAGCCATCGTTTCTGTTCGTTCTACCATTATACCAATCAGGTCATCCGGCTTAACCGAAAGCTCCGACCGTAAATAATTTGCAAGTTTATTTGCTCTTATATTCAGCTCACTGTAAGTCATCGTTTTATCTTTGTACAATAAAGCAATCTTCTCCGGATTTTTTGTAAATGATTTTTTAAGCAGATCCACAGCGAGAATTTTTTTAGTAATCTTTTTGTAATTATTGTTATAACTTTTTAAAAGTTTAATTTCATTTGGTAAAAGAATATCAACATCACGTAATTTAATTTCCTTATTCTCAGTAACAGTCCCAACTGTTTTTGAAAAATGCCCGGCAAATCTTTCTATACTCTCATTTTTGAATAATGACTTCTTATATTTTATCGTAATATAAATTTTATTTTCAGCCTCAAGACCGTAAAGTGTCATATCATATTCTGAAGAGATAATCGTTTCTGCCCTGTAATCGGAAATCTGCATCTCACCGTTTTTAATTTCCGAAAGCGCAAAATTCATATAAGAAAAAACTACATCGAAAAGCGGTGAACGGTTTAAGTCTCTTTTAATTTTTAGATCCTCAACAAGTTCATCGAAAGGATAATCCTGATTTGCAAATGCGTTAATAGCAGTTTCTTTCACTCTATTCAGAAACTCGATAACGCTCATATCATCTTTAGGAAAATTTCTTATCGGTAAGTTGTTAACAAACATACCGAGAAGGTTGGATAATTCAACGTTATCGCGTCCCATCGTGGTAACACCTATTATAATATCATCCTGCTGGGTATACTTATGCAGAACAATATTATAAACGGCAAGCAAAATCATGAATGTTGAAATGCCCATGCCGGCAGACATTTTTTTAATTTCTGCAGTCAGTTTTTCATCGATACAAAATGTAAATATTCCAGCTTCTGCAGATTGATTAGCAGTACGGGAATAATCAAGAGGCAGATTAATTACAGGTATTTCACCATCAAACTGTTTTATCCAATATGATTTCTTCTCAATGGCTTCACGGCTTTTATAGTAGCCGCTTTGCCAGATCGAATAATCTTTGTATTGAATGTTAAGCGGTTCAGGTTCAATTCCTTCATAATAATTGAATATTTCTTTCTTGAGAATTTCCATTGAGAAGGCATCTATAATAATATGATGAGCATCAAATAATACAAGATGATTATCCGGGGAAAGTTGAATTACTTCAGTCCGGAATAACGGTGCAACGCCTAGATTAAATGGTTTTATAAATCCGCGGATGTGATTTCTTGCTTCCTCTTCGCTCATTGATGAAACAGGAATTGTAAACTCAACATTTTCATGAACAATCTGCACCGGTACATCCTGAACGAGATCAAATGATGTGCGAAGGATTTCGTGACGATCAATAATTCTATCGAATGCTTTTATAAGTTCATCTGCATTCAATCTTCCTTTAATATTCCATATCTCCGGAATATGATAACTTAGTTTATCTTTTGTTAATTGATCAAGAATGAATAACCTGCGCTGGGCTGAAGAAACAGGATAATAGTTGCTCTTCTCTGCTGGTAGAATAGCCGGTGAAGCTGAATCTTCTTTATTTTCCTTATCATTTAATCCAGTTCTAATTTCAAGAAATTCAGCAAGCTCCGCAATTGTTAAATGATTAAATAAATCTCCAATAGTAACTGGAATTTTTAACTGCTTTTCCAGAAGACTGTTAATTTTTATAGCATGAATTGAGTCGCCACCCAGATCATAATAATTATCAGTTACATTAATTTCCTCATAACCTAAAACAGTTCCCCATATTTGAGCTATTGATTTTTCGTATTCGGTATAATTGCCGCTTTCATTTCCTTTAAGCGATACATCCTTTTTAATCTCTGTTTCGGATTTGCTCTTCACATGTTGCTTCTTTGGCAAACGCATATTTTTATCAAGATAAAACGGCAGTCCTTCATTTGAATCCAGGTAAGATAAATCAGGTTCACCAAGTACAACGGAATTCATTTTTCTTTGAATAATTTTTTCAAAAGCATCTACACCGTTTTTTGTAGATATGGATTTGAATATTCCATCATCAACAACGCCGTAATCGTAAGCCATCCCGGTTTCTTTCCAAGAGGTAAGATTAATACTCACCGCATTTATCCCGGAGTTATTTAATTCAGATGAATATGCATCCATAAAACTGTTTGCAGCAGTGTAATCACTTTGCCCGGCAGTTGGTAATATTGCCGTTAATGCCGATGTCATTATAAAGAAATCCGGTTTTTCTTCTTTAAGTAATTCGCTTAAATAAATTGTGCCGTGAATTTTTGGTTTTATTACATCACGGAATTTTCCCAGATCTTTACCGAAAATAAATCCATCTCCTGCCACTCCTGCTGCATGTATAACTCCGCAGATTTTGCCAAGATCATTTTTAATTTTTTCGATTACTGTTTTTAACTTGTCATAGTCACTTACATCAGTAGTATAGAAAAAAACTTCTGCTCCTTCATTTTCAAACTCTCGGATCTTATCAATTTTCCGGCATAACTTTTCATCTCTTCTTTCATGCAGTACTAAGTTCCATTTATCCCTTGAAAGAAATTCAGAACGGTTTATCAGAGCTAATTTTATTTTTGCCTGCTTTGCAAGAAAATGTGCCAGCTCTAATCCGATACCTCCGGTTCCTCCTGTAATTACATAAACTCCGTTTTCTTTATAGGAAATCTCATTAAGCTCTCTTTCTTCCAGACTCACCGGTTTAATTTCGCGAATGAATCTTTCACCGTTTCTATATGCCCGGTAATAATAAGATTCGGTAAACCCATTATTTATTTCGTCAATTATTTCTGCCGTTGTGGTGTGCTCGTCAATATCCAAAAACCTGCAATTGATATTTGGACTTTCTCTTTGCAATACTTGTCCCAAACCGGCAACAGAATTATTTAATGGATTTAAATACAATTCTGACTTTGTAACTTCACAAACATTTTTCCCGACAAACAACAGATCAATCTTGGATGATACGTTCACGGAAAGATATTTAGCAAAGTTGAAAGTGCTGTAAAGAGAGTTTGTCAGTTTGATTTCTAAATCAATATCAGGAACGATTTTATTACCAACCATTTCCGGTAGGATAAAAATTATTTTTTCGGGAATCCTGTTATCGAACTTTCTAAATATTTCCGTAAAATTATCTTTTGCTATTTCATTTGCAGTTATCCATTGAACGGCTTTAATATCCTTAACCAGCTCCTGATTGCATCCTGAATTATAAAACACAAAAGTGTTAATATTTTTTATGATAGCAGGTTTATTTAACTCCCAGGATTTCCAAATCAGTTCATGAAAATAATTTCCCTGTTTCTGCTTCGTTATTTTCTTCAAAGTAAAATTCCGGAAAGCAGCTATAATATTTCCTGTTTCATCTGCCAGCGTTATATCAAATGAGCGGGTTTCCGAAGAATCGTTAGTTTGTTTTTTTATATAACTGAATATTTTTTTTGTGGCTCTTCTTCGTAAATCAACTGTTCCGAATGAATAGGGCAGAAATCCGGCTTCATCAATGGCATAACTCAGTGCGGCGTCAATCAATGGAGGATACAAATAATAATTCTCTGTTAATTCCGTATCTGCTTCCGGAACGCTTAACTCTGCCAGATACTCATTTTCATTCCAATAAATTTTATTCAGGCAATTCCACTTTTTGCTTACCTGAATAATTTCATCGTTTTCCTCATCCTCATCCTTTTGAAATATTTCGCGGGAATTTATTGTGCGTTTTTTAATTTCTTCAATATCAATTTTATCGAATGATTTCTTTTCAAGTTCACTTACTCTGAATTTCGCATACGTCAACCAGTCGTTGTCATCAGTTTTTGAATGAACATCAATTTTAAGAATATTATCTTCGCTTTTATTTATTGCAGCGAGAACTTCTAAATCTTTTCCCTCATTCTTCTTCAGTGGCTGAAGTAAATAGAATTCTTCAAAACGAAATTGCTCGCCCTTAAAATGATTCTTCCCCGCTTCATAAGCCATTTGCAGGTATGCAGCACCAACCAGCGTTGGTATGCCCATAACACGGTGTTCATCAAGCAGCCAGTTATCATCATTAAAAGTATTGGAGTAAACTGCAACAGCCGGAGTATCAAAAATGCAATTACTCAAAAATATATTGTCAAACTTTTTGCCGTAAGAAGTGTTAACACTTTCTTTTACTATTTCTTTTTCTCTTACTTTAACCCAGCATCTTTTCTTTTCAAAAGGATAACCGGGAAGTGATATTTTTGCAGGGGAAGAATTGTTATAATATTCATCCCACAAAATATCTGCTCCTTTTACGTATGCCATTGCTGTTGGATTTACTTTATCAATTTCATCGGTATTGTTTTTTAAGATGTTATTAATATCATTGCTGATATCACGAATATCATTTTCGGTTATTTCACCGGCAACCAGATTCTTTTTGTTTGATGCAACAACTTTTGAATAATTATAAAATATACCGTCTGCTTCTACAGAGCTAAGTTCATTCTCAATTAATTGGGATAGTTTCTGCATTAGCTCTTTCACATTTTCAAATACGATTGCTATTCTGTGGGAATAATGCCCTCGTCCAGTTGCAAGTGTATAGCAAATACTTTCGGAATTTGCATCAGGATGAAGATAAAGAGATTGTTTAATTTTCTTTGCATGTTCAATCAAACCAACTTTACTACGTGATGAAAGAGTAAATAGAAAATTTTTCTTCTGATGTATTATTTTTTCTTTAGGTGGAGCTTCTTCCAAAACAACGTGGCAGTTTGTACCGCTTAATCCGAACGAACTTACACCACATCGTAACGGATTTCCATTTCTTTCCCAACCATTCAGATCTTTATTTATATAAGCAGCGCTTTCTTCAAAATTTATATTTCTGTTTGAAGTTTTGAAATGAACCAACGGTGTAAGCTGTTTATATTTTAAACTCAATACTGCTTTTAATAATCCGGCTAAACCTGCAGCGGTATCTAAATGACCAATGTTTGCCTTAACTGCTCCGATTGCGCAGATATTTTTTTCAGAAGTATATCTTCTGAATGCTTTTGTAATACCATCTATCTCAATCGGATCGCCGAGTTTTGTAGCAGTTCCATGAGTTTCAATAAAGCTTACAGTTAGCGGATCTATTCCTGCATCCAGCCATGCTTTTTCAATTGCATTAGCCTGCGCATCTGCATCAGGTGCAGTAATACCAATTGAATTTCCGTCCTGATTAATTTCACTTCCTTTAATAACAGCATAGATATTATCTTTATCTTTTAAAGCGTTCTCCAGCGGTTTAATAAAAATAGCTATTACGCCTTCCCCGGCTCCGGTACCGTTTGCCGATTCATCAAAACTATGCGTACGTGAATCGGATGAATCAATTTCCAACCGCGAATTTGAATCCAACGGAAGCAGGTGAAGTTTTACTCCGCCAACAATCGCCGAATCGATTTTCCCTTCCCGTATTGCCTGGCAGGCTAAATGAACTGCAACGAGTGATGAAGAACAGGCAGTATCAACCAGCAGTGCCGGACCTTTTAAATTGAGATGATATGATAATCTGCTTGCCAGAATTGATGGTGTCTGTGCTGCGAGTAAAAGATTCGGATCCAGGTTATCGGAAGCTTCAATAAATTTTGCATATTCACCCAGGTTATCGCTTGCGCCGATAAACACTCCTGTCCGGCTTCCCCATAATTTATTTCCGCCATAACCGGCATCTTCCAGTGCGTGGTAAGCGGTTTCCATAAACATTCTCTGCCCCGGATCAATTAAGGCTGCTTCGCTTGGAGATAGTTTAAAGAAGCTATAATCAAACTTATCAACCTCACTCAGATAACTGTACTCTCTTAACTTGAATGTACCGGTTTTAATATTATATAATTTGCCAAGTTCTTTGATATCGTGAATTCTTGCCTGAGGCATTTCACCAATAAAATCAACACCCATACGCAGGTCATTCCAGAAATCATCTGGCGTTTCACAATCGCCAATTCTTGCAGCAATGCCTATAACAGCTACATCATGATATTTTAATCCGGCTTCCGGATGTTCAAAAGTTTTTATAGTAACTTCCGGATTATCTGAAATTTTCTGTGAAATAAATTCCGCCTGTTCGGAAATTTTACTTTTTGAAAACAAGTCTGTTAATTCCATTACGTCTGGATACTTCTCATTTATTTTGCTGTAAAGTTTCACTAGAAGAATCGAATTACCACCAAGATCGAAAAAGTTATCATGAATACTAATGCTCTCTGTTGATAAAACTTCCTGCCATAATACAAGTAATTCTGTTTCGAGTTTGTTGGCAGGATTCTCGAATAAAGCTCCTGTTGCAATGTTCTGAATTGCCGGGGGAAGAGATTTCTTATCAAGTTTGCCGTTGGAGGTCAGCGGAATTTTATCAATCTTAATGAAGTAAGTCGGAATCATATAATCTGGCAGAGAGGATGAGAGAAAACTTTTGAGTTTATTAATTTTTAATTCTTCTTCCGAAACAATGTAAGCTGCTAATTCCTTTGTTCCTTCTCTATCAATGGCAACAACAGATGTATCAACAATTCCTGTATACAGACGAAGCTGAATTTCAATCTCTGTAATTTCAACACGGAAGCCGCGAATCTGAACCTGGTTATCGCTGCGGTCAAGATATTCCATTGTCCCATCATAAATCCACCGGGCTACATCCCCGCTTTTATATAATATTTCATTTTTGTCGTATGGATTTTGAATAAATCTTTCTGCTGTTAAATCAGGGCGATTCAAATATCCTTTGCTTAACCCAGTTCCTGCAACATATATTTCTCCGTAAATACCAACAGGAACAAGCATTTTATCATCATTAAAAATGTAAACTTTAGTTTCAGGAAGCGGCACGCCGATATTGCTTGTTCCGTCCGATGATATTATTTCTTCATCCGTTAAACGGTGATATGTTACGTGAATTGTTGTTTCAGTAATTCCATACATATTTATTAGCTTTACTTTTTCGGCGGGATATACTTTAATCCATCTCTGCAATTTTGAAGGATTAAGTTTTTCACCTCCAAAAATTACATAACGAAGACTGAGAGATTTTTTGTTCCGGTTTTCAATCGCTGTATCAATAAATTTATAAAACGCGCCCGGAGTCTGGTTCAATATTGTAACTTTATGTTCATCTACAAGTCTTACAAAAGCTGAAATATCTCTAACTTCATTTCTATCCGGTATAATTATTTTTCCGCCGAATAATAATGCGCCGTACATTTCCCATACCGAAAGATCAAAACAATATGAATGCGCCATTATCCATACATCAGAAGAATTAAAATCAAAATGTGATTTATCATTAATAAAAAGACGAACCAGATTTCTATGACTTATGGGACAACCCTTGGGTTTGCCGGTTGAGCCTGAAGTAAAAATTATATAAGCAGTTGAATCCGGATTGATATTTATTCCGCAAAGATTCGCATAATCCAAACCATCAGTTTTTAGAACCTCGGTCAGGTTGAGGATATTGCAATCAAGATTAACTTCATTTACAAGTTTGTTTAAACGGAGATCATTTTCATTTAGTGTGATAAATATATTCGTTTTACTTTCAGAAAGGATATGCTTGATTCTTTCATCAGGATATTCCGGATCAATTGGAACATAAGCTCCGCCAACCTTTATTATCGCTAACAATATTACAATTGTATTTTCAGATGGCGCAATTAAAACACCAACCGGTTCACCCGCTGAGATAGAATATTTTTCATTAATATACCGCGCAACTTTATTCGCTCTATTATTCAATTCGGAATACGTTAAAGTTTTTTCTTTATAAACAACCGCAGTGTTTAAAGGATATTTTGAAACCGACTCTTCAAACAATTGTGCGATTGTTTTATCATCCGGATAACTAGCGGCTGTGTCGTTATAATTCCGCAGTAAATTATTTTCTTCTTCTTTGCTTAATATATTAATTGATTTTACACTCTGCGCCGGGTTGGTTATTATTGCATTTAACAAAACAAACAAATGCGACGCTATCTGCTCAATCCTTTCCTGTTTATATAATTGCGTGTTGTATTCTATTAAAAGATCTAAATCTTCTCCTGCATCATTAAAATTAAAAGTCAGATCAAACTTGCTCATATTCATCGGAATCTTATACGATTCTATCTGCTTAAATACTCCGATGAATGAAACATCAAAATTTTGTAAAACAATCATTACATCAAATAATGGCGAACGGCTTGTATCCCGCGGAAGCTTTAATTCTCCAACCAGTTTATCAAACGGATACATTTGATGAGAATAACTTTCGGTTGTGGTTGTTTTTATTTCTTCCAACAGCTCTGCAAAAGATTTTTCAGGTTTTATTTGATCCCGCAAAGCAAGAGTATTTACGTAATAGCCGATTTGATTTTCCAGGTCGGGGTGGTCTCTGCCCGCAACGGGCGTGCCGATTATTATATCTTCCTTACCGGTGTATTTATATAACAGAATTTTTAAAGCCGCAGTGAGAGTCATAAACAAACTGCTTCGCTTTTCAATGTTGAAAGTATCAAGATTTTTTTTGAGTTCTTTTGAAAAAGAATAATAAATAGAATTACCCTGGTATGTTTTGATAACAGGACGACGGAAATCCGAAGGAATATCTAAAGGAGTTATTTCTCCATTTAGTTTCTCAAGCCAGTATGCATGATCGGAATCATTCTCCGGCTTATTTATTCTGTCATTCAACCAGTAAGTATAATCTTTGTATTGTATTTTGGGAATTACAAGCGGATTCCCGGTTTTATCAATATAATTTTTGTATCTGCCGAATAGTTCGTCTGTCATTATGCTTAACGACCATCCGTCGCAAATTATATGATGGATGTTGAGGAGTATAATATATTTTTCAACGGATGTTTTTATAACGTACAACCGGACTAGTGGAAATTCAGAAAGAGTGAATGGGTTATGTGCTTCTGTAACAACAAAGTTAAAAGCAGAATCATCCGGATTATTATCATTGCTGAAATCTTTTACTGCAATAGGAATTTTCTGGTTATTAATTATTTTCTGAAATGGTTCTCCGTTAATATCGATAAACACAGTTCTAATTGATTCATGTTTTTGATTCATATCGTCAAATGATAATTGTAAAGCGCTCAAATCTATTTCATCATAAACTGTAACAGCAAGCGGGATATTATAAGTTGATTTTGATTTCTCTATTTTGTCTAAAACCCAAAGTCTTTTTTGTGCATATGATAAATCATAATAAGCGGCTTCTTTTATAACCGGGATAATTCCGAGTGTCTCCCGTTTTCTATCACGTATAATTTCTTCAAGTGAAAGAATATCAGGATATGTAAAAAATTCCTTTAAGCTGACTTTTACTGATAGTTCTTTTTGTATTGCGGATACCGCCCTGATAGCTTTTAAACTATGTCCGCCCAAACTAAAGAAGTTATCTGTAATTGAAATATTTTTTACGTTTAATATTTCCTGGAATATTTTTGCTAATGTCTTTTCAGTTTTGCCTGCATGACCGGTAAGCAGGTTTCCCGGTTCAAGAATCTTTTCAGAAATGTCTGATTTTGTATCAGGTTTTGGGAATGATTTATAATCTACCTTTCCATTTTTATTTAGAGGAAATTCTTCCAGCCGGATAAAATATTTGGGAACCATATATTCGGGAAGTGTTTTGCCAAGATATTTTTTGAACTCTTCTTTACTGATTTCATTTACAGATGTATAATAAAGAGCCAGTTCTTTCTGTTCTTCCTCCTGGATAGCAATAATTTTTGTGTTGGTTATCCTGTTATATTTTGCCGATATATTCTCAATCTCACCGGTTTCAATTCTATATCCTCTTATTTTAAGCTGGTCATCATTTCTGCCATGGAAAAGAATATTACCATCATTACACCATTCTCCTATATCGCCGGAGCGGTATAATATTTTTCCTTTCTTTAAAGGATTTTCAACAAATTTTTCTTTGTTTAATTCAGGTCGGTTAACATACCCGCGCGATAATCCTTCACCGCCGATAAATATTTCTCCGGGGACACCGATGGGACATAAATTACAATCTTCACTAAAAATGTAAACCGTGGTGTTCGCTATTGGTTTACCGATAGGAATTTCACTTTGAAATTCTTTTGTAACATTAAATACCGTGGTAAAAGCCGTATTCTCTGTGGGTCCGTATCCATTCAATAATAAGATACCGGGATAATGCGCAATGAATTTGTTAGATGTATGTGAGGGCATTTTATCACCACCAACAATTACTTCTTTAATTCCTTCAAACATTTTTAGATTATTTTGTTGATCGGCTTCAACCATTCTTACAAATAAACCGGTAGGGAGAAAAACTTTATTGATTTTATAATTTAAAAAATATTTTTTCAGTTTTTCAGGATCGAGAAAGTCTTCTGTATTTTCCAGATAGAGCGTTCCGCCGTTTAATAACATCCCCCATAAATCCACAGTTGTTGCGTCAAATGAAATTGATGATGTAGAAAGCGTTCTGTCTTTATCACTATAAGAGTAATAATTAGTATTTCTTACTAATCGTATAACTGATTTTTCTTCTATCATACTCCCTTTTGGAATTCCAGTTGAGCCTGAAGTATATAATATGTATGCTAAATTGGATGATGTTTTACCAACATTAATATTGCCAAAACTCTCACGTCCTAAAAAATATTTTTCTGTAATATGAATAACATAAGGAACAGAATAAGCGTTATTTGCCTGTTCACTGCCGGTTAAAATAATCCTTGCCTTTACATCTTCGAGAATGGTATTTATTCTTTCAACTGGCATATTTGTATCAATCGGCAGGTAAGCCCCGCCCGCTTTTAACACGCCTAATATGGATATGATTAATTCATGCGACCTGTCCATAAGCAATACTACTGGTTCATCAAGCTTTATCTCATATTTGCTTATTAAGTGATGAGCTAACGAGTTGGCTCTTTCATTAAGCTGACGATACGTTAAAGGATTTCCCTGGAAAACTATTGCCGGTTTATCGGGATATTTTTCTGCTATTTCTTCAAATAGTTCTGCAATGGTTTTTTCTTTGGGATAATAGCAGGTGGTTTTATTAAATACATTTATTATCTGTTCTTTTTCTTCCGGGGATATAATTTCTATTTTTCTTACAACTTCATCTGGAGTATTCAAAATATTTTGTAACAATTCCTGGAAATGTCTGCCTAATCTTTCAATCCTTTCCGGTTGATATAAATCCGTGTTATAAACAATTCCGAGTTTCATATTTCCGGATGATTTTTCAAAATTGAAATGGAGATCGAACTTACTGAAAGTTATTTTGGGTTTCATTACAGAAGTTTTAATTCCGTCAAACAAAATTGAATCGGAATTTTCTTCCTGCAGCGACACTACAATTTCAAATAATGGATTCCTGCTTGTATCACGTTCTAAATTCAAATCTTCTATCAATAAATCGAAAGGATAAACCTGATGATCATACGCTTCAATACAGTTATGTTTAACCTTGTTGAGAAAGTTTATAAAGCTAAGAGAAGTTTCAACTTCATTCCGCAGAGGAATTGTGTTTACATAAAAGCCTATTTGATCTTCCAGGTTTCTTTGTTCTCTTCCAGAAACAGGAGAACCAATAATAACATCGGTTTTACCGGAATATTTATTTATAAGAATACTTACAATGGAAACGAGAAACATAAAAAGGCTTACATTATTTTGCCTGCACAGATTTTCAATCCGGACATGAAACTGTTTTTCAATATTTATTTCATGCAGCTTTCCGTTAAATGTTTTATATAAGGGACGCTGCGAGTCCGCAGGTAATTCAGTAATCGGGAGTTCACCCGAAAATTTATCCAGCCAGTATTTTCTATGTCCTGATGAGTTAACCTCTTTCAATAATTGCGTATGACTGTTCACATAATCTTTGTATTGCATTTTCAATGGCGCCAAAGGATTGAGTTCTCCTTTGGTAAAGGAATTGTATAACTGAGTAAGTTCCGAGATTAATATTCCTATGGACCATCCGTCGCTTATTATGTGGTGCATATTGAAAATTAGCAGATGCTTCTGTTCTTCCAATTTAATTAAACTGCAAACGATTAGCGGTCCTTTGGAAAGATCAAAACAGCGGTTTGATTCCTCTTCAATTAATAAGGATATTTTTTCTTCCTTTTCGGAAACATCACTTAGATCATTCCTGGATAAATTAAATTCAATAGCATTAAATATTTTTTGGTAAGGTACTCCATCTGTTTCAACAAAAACCGTGCGTAATATCTCATGTCTTTTAATTATTTCTTTGAAAGCATTTTCCAATGCTTGAACATTTAAATCCCCTTCAAAGGTTAATGCTGCCGGAAGATTGTAAGCAGGTGATTTATCCATCTTGTCAATAAACCAGAGCCGACTTTGTGCATAAGATACAGGCGCCATGTTGTACTTTGATTTATTATCCGACAAGACTCCTATCTGTCTTAACTCTTCTAGTGCAGATAAATCACCACTTAAAGCCCGTAGTTTTAATTCTTTAATTTTATTCATCATCAATCTTTAAGAGAGATAGTAGTTTTAGTTCATCGTCAGATATCGGAACAATTTTAGCATCATCATTTATTTCTACAAAGTTCGCATTGTCAGCAATTAGCTTTTTTACTTTCACTGCAATATCAATCAAAACCGGATTATAAAATATTTCTTTAAGCGCCAGGTCGATATTCAATTCCTTCTGTATTTGGGATATTACTCTAACGGCATTTAAGCTGTTTCCACCGATTTCAAAAAAATTATCATCAAGATTAATTTCTTCTTTCTTCAGAACGTTCGAACAGATCCGGAGAATTAAAAACTCTATATCATCCTGAGGTTTTCTGAAAATATCTTTTTTGAGAACTCCGGCTGGATCAGGCAAAAGTTTTTTGTTTGCCTTTCCATTTGCAGACAGCGGAATTTTTTCAAGTCGGATGAAATAAGATGGGACCATATATTTTGGCAGAAATCGGGCAAGATGATTTATTATTATCGAATGGTCTATTACTTCATCGGAAGTAAAATAAGCAGCAAGTTCGCTTATGCCGTTCTTTTCAAAAAGAGTAACCGCACATTCGTTAATATCTTTTACTTCATGCAGATGTTTTTCAATTTCCTGCAATTCAATTCTGTATCCGCGAATCTTTACCTGCTCATCCATCCTTCCCAAAAATTCAATATTACCATCAGTAAGTATTCTTCCTGAATCACCTGTTTTATATATGCGTGTTCCTTTTAGCGATGGGAATTGGACAAATTTCTCGTTCGTCTTTTCAGGATCGTTCAGATATTGCCGGGCTAATCCTTTACCAGCAATATATATTTCTCCAGGAACACCAACGGGGCATAAATTCAGATATTTATCGAGAATGTAAATTTGTTCGTTTAATACCGGTTTGCCGATAAGTGCAACATCATTACTTTCATCGAGAATATCAGGATGAAATTTAAAGTAAGAAGATTCAACACAGCATTCTGTTGGTCCGTAAAAATTTGTAATATTTATTATTTTGTTATTTGCAAAACCATAAAAGATTTTAACCAATTTGATCGGCAAAGCTTCCGAACCAAGGAATATTTCTTTTAGATCCGGTTTGTTTATTTCCCCAAATCCTTCTTCAAGCATTACTGAAAATAATGAGGGAGTTAAATCTGCAATATTTATTCTGCTGCTGATAATATATTTTATTATTTCGCGCGGGTCGAGTCTTCCTTCGTTATTTAATATGTGCAGCGTATTTCCGTTGCAAAGTGCTGCAAATATCTGTTTCAGAGAAACATCAAACGCAAAAGAACTGATCATCAATTCATTTAAGGAATTTTTATAGTGCGAATAAATATTTTCATTCAACGATAAAATCAGATTTGAAAGAGAACCGTGTTCAATCATTACACCTTTTGGCAGCCCGGTAGAACCTGATGTATAAATAACATAAGCTAAGCTGTCGTTTGCAATTTTAATTTCAGGAGAGGATTGGTTTTCACTTATCTTCGCATTGATATTAATAATTATTGTTTCTTCAGGAGAAATATTTTCTCTCCCGCTGCTGATAGTGAGTAAATCATTATCAACTAAAACAGCTTTTGCATTGCTGTCTTTTATTATAAATTTTATTCTTTCAACTGGATTATCTGACATTACCGGAAGATATGATGCGCCGGTTTTCATCACAGCTAATAAAGATGCTGTCGATAAAACCGGATCATCAACAATAACCGCTATTATATCATCCTTCTTTGGTGCAATTAGTTCAATAATGTGATTGGCAATCCGGTTCGATAATTTATCCAGCTCACCATAAGTTATTTTTCTTTCATCATAAACCAGGGCAATATTATTTTTGTTTATTCCTGCCTGGTAATTAAAAAGCTCAATAACATTTTTTTCAACCGCCTGCCGATTTGTATTATTAAATTCGAACAGGAGTTTTTCTTTTTCCTTTGCTGGAATAATCTCAAGGTTTTTTATTTTTTCTTTCGGATTCGATATGATGCTTTCAACTAATTTCTTAAAATGATCCGACATTCTTTGAATTCTTTCCCGGCTGAATAAAGAAGTATTATATTCGATTGCGTAAGAAACTTTCCCTTCGTTTTCATCAAACAGAAATGACAGATCAAACATGCTTTTGGTTATACGGAAATTGAGTCCTTCCGCTTTTATGCCATTAAAGTTCAGCTTCATTTCCATTCCATTATTTACCATCCATACTACCATTACATCAAAAAGTGGATTCCGGTTTCGAATTCTTTCAACATCAAGTTCATCAACAAGTCTATCAAATGGATAAACCTGGTTATCAAAAGCTCCGCTCAAAGTTTCTTTAACCTTATTTAATAATTCCTGGAATGTATTTTCAGGATTGACTTCATTACGCAGAACCAAAGTATTTATATAAAAACCGATTTGATTTTCGAGATCATAGTGCTGCCTGCCTGCAACAGGAGTGCCTACCATAATATCTTCTTCCCCGGTATATTTATGAAGAAGAATATAAACAGTAGAAAGAAGAGCCATATATAAGCTCGCATTTTGTCTGCTGCTAATATCCATTAATGTTTTAGCTTGCACATCATCAAGGGAATACTGTATTAGGTCTCCACCGATTGAAAATGATTCCGGTCTTTTATAGTCCGCAGGCAAATTTAACAGCGGACGAGGTTTACTTAATTTTTTCTGCCAATATTCTTTAATAACACCAAGGGATTTTTCACCAAGAATTTTATTCTGCCACGATGCGTAATCCTTATATTGAATTTTGAGTGGTTGAAGAGGAACATCGGAATGGTTAAGAAAAGAATTATAGTAAATTTCAATTTCCTTTATCATTATCTCTATCGACCAGCCATCGCTGATTATATGATGCATGTTAAAAAGAAGAAGATAATTATTTTCAGATAATGCTATGAGTTTGATTTGCAGAAGGGGAGCTTTCGATAAATCAAATTCTTTCTCGAAATAATCATTTGCAAGTTCTCTAAGTTTATTTTCGTCCCATTCTTTACCGGGGTATTCCTCCAATTCTATATTGAAATCAACTTTGTCTAATATTTTCTGAAAAGGTTCGCCTTCAATTTCTACAAAGTATGTTCTGAAAGATTCGTGCCGTAGTACAATGGATTTGAAAACATTTTCCAATACCTGTACATCCAGATCACCCTTCAATAGCAAAACCCCTGGGAGGTTGTAAAGTGAATTCTGCCCTTCCAGTTTTGCAAGAAGCCAAAGTCTTTGCTGGGAATGAGAAAGGGGATAGTATTCTTTTTCTTCTATCTTTTCAATAGGATTAAATAATGATGGATTCTTACTTCTTAATAATTTCGCAAGTGAAATAATTGTGGAATGCTGGAATACTTCCCAAATATTTATTTCAATATTAAATTCCTTATGTATCCTGGAAGTAAGCCGGATTGCTATTAAACTGTGCCCGCCAAGTTTGAAGAAATTATCTGTCAGATTAATTTTATCAATGTGCAATAACTCTTTCCATATCTCACAAAGTTTTTCTTCAAGCATATCTTCAGCAGGAAAAGAATTCTCATCCACGTATATTTCTTTTACAGGAAGAGGCAGAGATTTTTTATCTACTTTTCCATTTATTGTTAATGGAAGATTTTTCAATTCGATCAAATAAGAAGGGATCATATACTCAGGTAAATGAAGCGATAAAAATTGTCGTAAATCATCACTCTCAATTTTTTCCACAGAGCAATAGTATGCGGCAATTTCCAGAAAATTTCCTTCTCCAACCGGAATGACTGCGGCTGAATTAATTTTGTCATAATTTCTTATACAATTTTCAATTTCATTTAGCTCAATCCTGAACCCGCGCAATTTTATCTGATCATCCACTCTTCCTGATAAAATGATATTTCCATTTTCAAGGTAACGTCCAATATCTCCCGTCTTATAAATTCTTTTACTTTTGTCAGAATTAATTTCAATAAATTTTTCATCCGTCAGGTCTTGCCTGTTAATATATCCTCTTGCAAGTCCAGCACCTGCAATACAAAGTTCACCGTTAACACCAACGGGTACTTGTTTAATGTTTGAATCAAGAATAAATATTTGTACGTTATTTAACGGCTTGCCAATTGGTAATGAATTAAATGCTGCTTCAGATTCCAAAAATAATCCCGGTGGTACATTAAAAAAGGTTGATACATCGCAGCACTCTGTTGGACCATAAACGTTTGATATTACAGGAGAATTATCTCCTGTAATATCAAAGAATTTCTTTACGGTTTGATACATAAGCTGCTGACCGCCTATTACAAATCTTTCCGGAAGATATTTTTCAGTTCCAGCAGTTAATTCATCTAATATTATTTCCAGGTGAATTGGAGTTCCGTCTGAAACATTAATCTTATGTTCTTCATAAAACTCAAGAAGTTTTCTTCCGCTCGTTTTTATTTCATCCGGAACGATATAGAGACAATGCCCGTTTAACAATGTGTAAAATATTTGTTTGATTGATGCATCAAAGGCAAACGGAGAAATCAGGGCTATATTCAAAGGGGAAGATTGTCCACCATATATTCCATCCGACAGTCCTAAAACAAGATTATGCAGACTGTTGTGTTCAATCATAACACCTTTCGGTTTGCCGGTTGAACCCGAAGTATAAATAACATACGCAAGGTTTGCTGAAGTTAAATTAGATTCCGGCTTTTCATTGTTTAATTCATTCAGAATGCTGATATCAAGAATATTTGTATTTTGAGACAAACACAATTTATTTATTCCGGCTGCTTCTTGTGCGATGTCAAATAAATCGCTCTCAGTTAAAAGTAATTTCGTTTTGCTATCCTTAAGCATGAATGAAATTCGTTCTATTGGATAATCAGAATCGATTGGCATATAAGCGGCACCGGCTTTTAGTATTCCTAATATTCCGATAACCATTAATTCAGATCTGCTTGTCATTATTCCAATTATGTCATCGGGACTAATAGTTGTCCTTAGCTTAATTTCATTTGCAATTACGTTTGCACGCTCATCCAATTCTTTATAAGTGAATTTTTTATCGTTAAAGATGAGCGCTGTATTACCGGGAGTTTTTTGTGCCTGGTTTTCAAATAATTCAGGAATGGTAATCTTTTTGTCAAATTCTCTATGTGTTCCTGAAGATAAATTATTCAGAGTTTCATTTTCAGCAACATCTGTTAAATCGATTTCTTTTATTGTATGTTCTGGATACTTAAGAATATATGCTATAATATTTTTAATATGGTGCGCTGCTCTGTCAATCCGGTCTTTATTAAACAAATCAGTATTATAACCAATGCTGAAATTAATTTTTTGATCTTCTTCCACAAATGTAAAAGTCAGATCAAATTTATTTAATTTGAAATCCGCTTCGTAAAATGAGGTTGAAACGCCATCTAATTTTAAGTCAGTCGGATTCTGATTCTGAAGCTGAACAAGAACATCAAATATTGGCGTACGAGATGTATCTCTGTCAAGGTTTAATATCTGTATCAAGCGGTCGAAAGGATAATTGCTGTTCGTTATGGCTTCAGTTGAATTTATTTTTACTTCATTTAGAAAGTCTGTAAAACTGCTGCTACATTTTACCTGGTTCCTTAAAGCTACTGTATTGAGATAAATGCCAACCTGATCTTCAAGATCCGGGTGGTTTCTTCCTGCAATTGGGGAACCGATAATTATTTCTTCTTGTGCGGAATACTTGTGCAATAGTATATTTACTATTGAGACCATTACAATAAAAAGACTAACATTCTGCGCTTTGCAGAAATTTATTAAATTTTGTGTCACTGAACTTTCAATTTCGCAGAATAAATAATCACCCAAATATGTTTTTACAGGAGGACGCGGTCTATCATATGTCAATTCAAGCACGGGCAGCGGATTTTGTAATTTTTTTATCCAGTATTTTTTTTCTTCATTAAATTTTTTGCTTTCAATTAATCCCTTTTCATATTCACAATAATCTTTATACTGAATTCTTAAAGGTTCGAGATTTAACTCATTACCTTCAAGAAAAGAATTATACAGCTCTGACAATTCCTTCATAATTATTCCAATCGATATTCCATCACCGGCTATGTGATGCAAAATCAAAAGCAGAATATGTTTTTCCTTTTCAAGTTTAATGATATAAGTGCGTATTGGAATATCGAAGGTGAGATCAAACGGAGCAATTATTTTTTCTTTAATTAATTTTCGTGCAGTTTCATTCTTATTATCCGTCTTGCTTAAATCATGGTTTTCAATTATAAGATTAAAATCGTTAAGCACTTTTTGAAACGGAATTCCATTAATATCAATAAATGTAGTATGGAGAGATTCATGTCTTCTGACAATTCTTTTCAGGGATTCAGACAGTGCATTCAGATTTATTGGTCCTTCCAAAAGAAGAGAAACAGGCATATGATACGCCGCAGCATTCTCTTTACTTTGAGCCAACACCCACATTCTTTTTTGAGAGTGCGACAAAGCATAATATTCTTTAGTGGGAACGACGGGAATTTCTTTATACCCGGTGATGGTTTTTATTTCCAATTCCGCCGCTATGCTTCGCACGGTTGGACTATCAAAAATTACTTTGAACGATATTTCACGTTTTAGTTCTTTATATATTTTTGAAATAAGGTGCGCTATCTTCAAGCTTTCACCACCTAATTCAAAAAAATTATCATCAACACCAACATTTTTTACATCCAAAACTTCTTCGAACATTTCAATAAGCCGGCATTCAATTTCACTTGAAGCAGCTCTGAATTCTCTCTTATTAAATGACGAGTTTAGCGTTAATTTCCGAAGTGCTTCTTTATCAATTTTATTGTTTTGAGTAAGTGGAATTTTTTTAATAAAAATATAATGCAGCGGGATCATAAACTCAGGGAGGAACTTTCGTAAATACAGCTTAAGGTCCGTTGCACTGATTATCTTTTCCGCAACTATAAAAGCCGCCAGTTCTTTTGCAACTCCTTTTGTAATAGCCAGGACTGTCACTTCTTTTACCTTATCATATTTTGCAAGCAGGGTATTTATTTCACCAAGTTCAATTCTGTTCCCTTTTATTTTTACCTGATCGTCGAGTCTTCCTAAAAATTCAATATTGCCATCCTGTTTCCATCTCGCCAGATCACCTGTTCGGTATAACCGCGTACCAGCTTCAAAAGGATTATTTATAAATTTTTGTTTTGTAAGTTCTTCATTCTTTAAATAACCGCGCGCCAGACTTGAACCAGACACACACAGTTCCCCTTCAAAGCCAACTGGTACAGGTTCAAGATTATTATCAAGAATATATATCTTTGAATTTGGAGACGGCTTACCGATTGGAACTGAATCGGTGTACTCTCTGTCTTTTTCTGCAATATAATAAGAGGCGCATACCGATGTTTCAGTTGGTCCATAACCATTAATATATCGCTTAAATTGCTTATAGAAATTTACATCGGCAGCCACTGCCGGTTCACCGGCTGTAATCAATGTATTAAGTTCTGGAAGTTCGGCTTTATTAAGTGCACTAAGATAAACCGGGGGAAGAGTAGCAAATGTTATTTTTTTTTCTTCGATATAACGGACAAACAATTCAGTGTTCTGAATTGTTTCTTTATCCGCAATAACAAGTGCAGCGCCGGTTAGCAGTGCTTGGAATATTTCCATTATGGATGCATCAAATCCCAGGGAAGCAAACAGCAATACCCGGTCTGTTTCTTTTACCCCAAACTTTCCAATCATATTAACAAACATGTTCATAAACTGGTTATGTTCAATCAATACACCTTTCGGTTTTCCAGTAGAGCCTGATGTATAAATAACATAAGCTAAATTATCCGGTCTGATTTTGATTCCAACATTATTTTTATTTTGTGAGGTTATCTCGCCCAATTCGAGTACGACTTTAGCTAAGTCCTTCTCTTCCAGTCCACTTTTGATTAATATTTTTGAATCGCTGTTTTCAATAATATATTTTATTCTTTCAACAGGATAATCAGGATCGATTGGTAAATACGCTGCACCTGTTTTCATAATTCCTATCATCGCTGCTATGGTATCGATTGAGCGTTCCGAAACCAAGCAGATAATTTCCTCCGGCTGGATTTTATAATTTGCCAGAAGATAATTTGCAATATGGTTAGCCTTTTCATTTAATTCTTTATAAGTAATAGTTTTTTCATTGCATATAACAGCTTCGGCTTCTGGATTCTTGTTAACCATCTCTTCAAACAATTCAACAATTGTTTTTTCTGTTGCAATTTTTTCCGGAGAGGAATTAAATTCATTTAATATTTTGTGAGTGTCAAAATCGTTTAGAAGAGTTAATTCTTTTAATTTTTTTTCGGGGAAGTGAATCAAATCCATCAAAATAGTTTCAAAGCACTGTACAAACTGAAGCAGTTCATCTTCTGAAATTACTAAAGGATTATAATTGAAAAATATATTAATATTCTCCTCTTCACCGTATTCATCTATTTCTATCGAGAGACTTTCACTACGGATTTCTGTATCAAAAGTAATTGAATTTATTTTTGCTTCACCAAAGCGTTGAGATAAATCCATTTTGCGGTAAACAACCGATACATCAAATAATTCGTTATTGAATTCTGGGTTGCTTCGTAAATGTTTTATTATATCCTTTAGTGGAAATCTTTGGTGCCTGTAACCTTCTCTTACTTCGGACTTTATAGAATCAATTAATTCTTTAAAAGTTTCATCGGAATAAATATTTAGTTTTAATGCCATCATGTTCAGAAACAAACCTGGAGTATTTCTGAACTTATGATTGCTTCTGTTCAATACCGGCATACCGATAATAAATTCATCCCGTTTGTAGCATCTGTTAAGCGTTGTTGATATAAGACCTAAAATAACTTGAAATGTTGTTACATCTGCTTCGAATGCGATATTAAGTATTGATTCAAAACTGATTCGATGCAAATTCAATGTTAATCTTTCTGTGTGGAGTGAAATATTCTTAACACTTTTTTTCTTCGAAGTGAAACCAAATGGCTCCGGAAGAAGTGCAAGTTTTTGTTTCCAGAATTCGAACGAATTTTTGTATGAATCAGAATTTCTGTATTGAAGATCATCATTAAGGAAATCTATATATGAAAAAGTATTTAATCCGGGATAACAACCTTTTTCAAGAAGGCTGTTGTAAGTATCGGAAAGTGCTGTATTAATAATTGACCATCCGATTCCATCAAATGCCATATGGTGAAATTTCGGTGCAAAAATAAATTTCTTATCACCTATTTGTAATATCATTACCGAATAAAGATCATCACTTTCAATGGGAAGTGGTTTCCTGTATTCCTTCAAAATAAAATCCAGAGCTTCTTCTATAGGATTCGCGTGGTTTCTAAAATCAAAATATTTTATTTCATTTTTATATTCCGTTCTGAATTGCTGGTATAAAATTTCTTCCTTTTTAACAAACTTTATTCTCATCGCGTCGTAATGTTCGGTTACATAATTATAAGCTTTTCGGTACAAATCAATATTTAAATCACCGTTTAAAATTAAAGCGCCGCCCATACTGTATTTACAGTCATTGCGGTTCAATAGATAATCATAATAGAAAGCTTCCTGAGGTCCGCTTAATGGATATACATTATTATCGGTAATCACGGGAAGTTCTCATTGTTTTTTGTATTGATAAAATTCATTTTCTTTTTAATGATTTATTAAATCCGAATTATAAACTTATATTGATGCCGATGGTTTGTGTGGTATTTTCTGCGGTTATACCAAGCAATTCGCTCTCTTTATCAAATTTATAAAGGTAACCTAATACAAATGATACTGGTTGAATAATACCAATGCTAAAGTTTAGACCCACACCCATTCTATACCTTTTTGAATCAGTCATATTAGTGAGATAATACGCTTGTTCCATAAATGAAAATCTCTGATCAATCACATACTTATAATTCTGTCTGATATAAAATTCTGTATGCGCACCTTTTGCAACGTTATATGCCTCAACAGGAATTGTATATTCCTGATTTACTCTACCCGCCGCTACCAAAATCTTCAGATAGTGTTTTTCATAAATCAAACCATTCAAACCTATTCCTGCATACAAGGAATATCGGTTTTCTAGGTAGAGAGTATTATCCCTTTCCCATATGAACCCTGCTTCGCCAAATAACAAACTTGTAATGTCCACATCCAGGTAATCCGTAAAAACCTGTGATTCAGTGGCATAGCTCATACCCAAATTCTCAATCATTAAGTTCATTTTATCGATCATGTAGTCAGTATGATTAGTGAAGATATTTTTTCTTACTATCAATCTTACACTACCTGAATGCATTTCATTTTTCAGGGCACCGGTCATTTTCGTATAACTGTATTGCCCTTCAACATGAAACAAATACTGATCGACTGAATCAGTCAGTGAACTATTCAACCACCATTGTGGCGAAGGCATTTTTTCAGAAGCAGTCTGCGCAATTAAAAAGTTTAGTGAGCTGCAAATAATAATTAAACCTGTTATGAGATACTTTTTCATATAAACTCTTTTTTTTAATATGTTTTTTAAACCTCAACACTTAAACGATTCTTTATCTCTTCAAGTTGATCAAAAGCGTAACAATTGATTGTGCCACTTTGACTTTGGAAAAGCTTGGTTAATGTTTTCTTTGGAGGAAGTTCGAGTGTGATATTAACACGAGTTTTTTTTATATATTCCATAATTTTCAGCCAGTTTACAACCGTTGTAACCTGTTCCGTAAGCAGAGGAATAATTTCGTATTCATTCATATACGGTTTGCAGGTTACATTAGAAATGACAGGATATTTAAGTTTTGAAAAGCTGTATTTATTCAATTCAGATTCAAGTCCAATTGCCGCAGGTTTCATTAATGGGCTATGGAAAGGAGCACTGACTTTAAGTGGTATAGTTATGGCTCCAAGCAGTCTTGCCTGATTTCCAATAAATTCAATGCTTTTCTTATCGCCAGAAATTACAATTTGATGTGTGGAATTTATGTTTGAAATAACAGCTTTACCACTAATAATATCAGAGCTGCATAATTTTTCCGCTTCACTTATAGAAATTCCGTTTAATGCAAGCATTGCTCCATTCCCATCACTAACTGCCAGTTGCATCAGTTCCCCCCTTTTCCTTACAATTTTTAAAGCATCAGAAAATTTTATTGCACCGCTACAGCAAAGAGCAGTAATTTCCCCTAAGCTATGACCCGCCATTAAAAAGGGTTTTATGTCAGATTCTTTTTGTAAAATTTGAAATGCACAATAACCGAGGGTTAAAATAGCTGGTTGAGCATTTGTGGTAAGATTCAGTTTTTCTTCCGGTCCATTTATGCATAGGTCTAAAATATCGAAATTTAGGACTTCGTTTGCTTCAAGAAAAAACTCTTTTATATAAGGGAATTCTTGTAAATAATTTGCACCCATCCCCGGATATTGCGAACCTTGCCCGGGATATAAAAAAGCAAAATGCACTCATTTCTCCTTTAATAAAAAGAATCACATTCAGTGTATTTTCAGGGTAAATAATTATTTCATAAAAAAAGTATACAGACAAATTGTATTCAACAAACTCTTTAAACTGTTTCGGGCTTTTTACTCTTTTTTTCACTCATCTCTTTCGCAATCGTTTTTCCTTCTGTAAAGAGGGTGTGAAAGTACTCTTTTACAGTAATTGGATTGAAATCGAGGAAGGTTCCGCCAGCCTCGAAATGTTGAATGAAAACTTTTCCTATTGCATATGTTGCGGCACCAGAAAATAGAGACATCGATAGTCCTCCTAATACAGGTCCGATAATAGGAACCATCTTTAACAAGCTGCCCATATTGCCTACTGATAAAGAATTGGGAACAATTGATCCTAATAGTGCGCTTACAATTGACTTGCCTTTGTTTTCCGAGAATTTAATTTCATAAACATCAGACATATCTTTCAACATTTTAAGTTGAACACCTGATACCGCTGCCAGATCTACAAATGGAACCGGAATTAAACCTGCTCCCATCGACCACCACATATAATTTTTAACAATTTTTTTAGCAGTCGTTTCTTTTTCTTCCATAATCGCTCCTGTTTTTTATTATTTATTAATCTGTGATCTCCCACTTTTTTTAATTCAAAACCATCAATCTATACTTTCAATAATATTCTGTCAAAATAAACACTTTAACTTATTTAACCTTACATCATACTTTTTGCAGCCTAATTTTTGTTGTACATTAAAAATGTTGTAATTGAAAAGTTTTATTAAAATAATTCCAAGAAAAAGCTGGTAAATCACAATAGTAAACTTCTTAATTACTTTGAATTTGTTTAGAAGGTACATTTATGTGAAGCTACTTTCAATAGTCCAAAGGGATGAAAAAGGAACTACTTCTTTAGGATGAAAAAAGCAACAGATTACCAATTTCCGAATTGAAAATGAACTTCCAATAATAGAGGAGATATTAGATGGTTAGCAGTATCGTGGCAGCTACTTAGCAACAATCTTGATTAGGTACTAAATACGAATTTATGTACAAAATGAACGGTAGTATTTTTATAAATAAAATTTGGATTGGTATATTACAATATAAAAGAAATATTGTTCACGCTTTTTTATTTGGAGCATTAATGTTTCAATTCCAAAAACTCCATAACAATTTTATGAAAAGTTATAACGAAATTTATTTCCCAAAACTTGAACCAAGTATAACCGATACTAATGAATATAATAAATCTGATAAATATTAAGCAAGTTTTAGTTTGCGTTGAGAATCGCCATCTCTTAAAAATGGATACTAAATTCACAGTTGCAAATCAAAAATAGCAGTTATAAGTTTGTCATATGTTAATGATTTAAAATGTCAATCTACAATTGTAATTAGTAAATTAAAAAATGCTTTCACTTCATAATCATTCAAATTATTCTCTGCTAAGGGGAACCATTCCCTTAGATAAAATAATTGGTTTTGCCAAGGCAAGCAACAGCCAATACGTTGCATTGACTGACACCAACAATATGTGCGGCTTAATCCAGTTTGCAAAGAAAGCAGAAGAAGAAAAGATTAAACCAATTCTCGGTGCTTTGATTGATGATCCAAAAGATTCTGAACTTAAGGCTGTATTTCTTGCCAGGAATAATTCCGGCTACTCGCAGCTTTGTAGGATAATTACCACGAGAAAATTGAAAGATGATTTTTCGCTGGTCGATTTGTTCCACCAGGAATTGAAAGATTTATTTATAATTACTTCATCCTTACCTCTTCTGGAAAAAATAAAGAATTGCAGAAATTGGGAAGAAAATATTTTTGCTGAACTAATTGTAACAGAAAAGCAAAAAAGAAAAACACGCCAGCTTTACGATTTTGCCAAAGCAAATGGATTGCAGGTAGTGGCATCTCATCCATCATATTTCCAAGCGCCTGATGATTATTTACTGCACAAAGTTGTTACGGCAATTTGCTTAAATGCCGCACTGGAAAACTTGGATGAATCAGAATTGGTTGATGAGGAATTCTGTTTAAAATCCCCGGAAGAAATGATTAAAACATGGAAGTCTTTACCGGAAGCGTTATGGAACATTGACCACATAGTTCAAAATTGTAATGTTGATTTAGAATTTGGCAAATACAAATTCCCAATCTTTCAGCTTCCGGAAGGTGAAACTGCTTTTTCTTTTTTATGGAAAATTTGTTTTAACGGATTAGCTGAAAAATATCAGCCGATTACAGATAAAGCTGTTAAACGCTTGCAATACGAACTTGAAGTGGTCGACGAACTCGGTTTTAGCGATTACTTTTTAATTGTATGGGATATTGTTTGTGAGGCAAGGAAGCGGGGAATGATGACTATCGGTCGTGGTTCGGCAGCCAACAGCCTGGTTGCATATTGTTTAGATTTCACACAGGTGGATCCTATTAAACATAATTTATATTTTGAAAGATTTTTAAACAGAGGAAGAACATCTCCGCCTGATGTAGACTTAGATTTTTCCTGGAAAGAGCGGGATGAAATTGTAAAATATGTTTATGAAAAATATGGGTACAACAAAGTTGCAATGATTTCCACTATGGTTACTTTTAAAGCACGCTCTGCATTTAGAGAAGTAGCTAAAGTATTTGGAATTTCAACGCGGGAAATTTCAAGGTTCAGCAAATTCATCCCATGGACGCGTGCCCAAAACTTAGTTGATATTGCAGCTAAATATCCTGAAGCAAAATCCTTAAAATTTGATAGTGAACCATGGAAATCTGTTATTAAAATTGCTTCGCAACTTGCTGACTTTCCGCGCCACCTTAGCATTCATCCAAGCGGAATTGTTATAACTCCTGATCCAATAACCAACCATGTTGCATTAGAATATGCAAAGAACAAAGGACTTGGTTTGATTGTTACTCAACCGGATATGTACCCGATTGAAGATTACGGTTTAATTAAAATTGATCTGCTTAGCCAGCGCTCGCTTGGAGTTCTCCGCGATACTCTGAATTTAATTGAAAAATCCTCATCGTCTCAACAAACCAATTCTCCCAAAATATTTAAATTGGATTCAAATCAGTAATTAAAATGGATTTCCATTTTTAAGATTTTCTATCTCAATTTTCCCAATTCATCATTAAAAAATCTTAATGAATATTGGATTTCTTTCGATATTAAGCTAATTTTATTTCCAGATTTCGGTGGCTTAATATTTGTCATTTTAGCTTAGTTATAAGATTATAGATTTCAATTCAAATAGAAAAAGTTTAATTGTTAAATTAATTGGAGAAATAAATAATGGAAAGAAAAAAAGTAACTATTGATGGAAATGAAGCTGCAGCATATGTAGCGCATCAGATCAATGAAGTTATTGCGATTTACCCGATAACACCTTCGTCACCGATGGGAGAACATTCCGATGAATGGTCTGCAAAAGGAAAAAAGAATATTTGGGGCACTGTACCTTCAGTTACAGAAATGCAAAGTGAGGGCGGCGCTTCGGGTGCTGTTCATGGTGCATTACAAAATGGAGCTTTAACTACAACATTTACCGCTTCTCAAGGCTTGCTCCTGATGATTCCCAATATGTATAAGATCGCAGGTGAGTTAACCCCAACAACATTTCATGTAACCGCTCGTTCGCTTGCTTGCCAGGCACTTTCAATTTTTGGAGATCATAGTGATGTTATGGCAACACGCCAAACAGGTTTTGCTATGTTGGCTTCTAACTCAGTTCAGGAAGTAATGGATTTTGCTTTAATCTCTCAAGCTGCTTCGCTCGAATCCAGAATTCCTTTCCTTCACTTTTTTGATGGATTCAGAACTTCGCACGAAGTTATGAAGATTGAACAACTTGATGTTGAAGATTTGAAAGCAATGATTGATGATGATCTTGTTAAGAAACATCGTGAACGTGCAATGTCCCCGGATAATCCTTTCCTTAGAGGTACTGCTCAGAATCCAGATGTTTATTTCCAGGGGAGAGAGACAGTAAATAAATTTTATGATGTTTGTCCGGAGATCGTTCAGAAAGCAATGGATAAATTTGCTAAGATTGTTGGAAGACAATATCATTTATTCGATTATTATGGCGCTCCGGATGCAACAAGAGTAATTGTTTTGATGGGTTCCGGTGCAGAAGCTGTTGAAGAAACTGTTGAGTATTTAACATCCAAAGGTGAAGAAAAAGTTGGTGTTGTTAAAGTAAGATTATTCAGACCATTTTCTGTAAAACACTTGATCCAAGCACTTCCAAAAACAGTTGAAAAAATTGCAGTACTTGATCGTACAAAAGAACCTGGTTCTTTAGGTGAACCACTTTATATGGACATAGTTAGTGCAATCAGTGAAGAAATGACCAGCGAAAATCCTCCATTCAAAAAATTTCCTAAAATAATCGGTGGAAGATATGGACTCTCTTCAAAAGAATTTACGACTGCAATGGTTAAAGCTGTTTATGATGAATTGAAAAAGGACAAACCTAAAAATCATTTTACTATTGGCATTAATGATGACGTTACTTTTACAAGCTTAGATTATGATAATAACTTTACTACTGAAACAGATGTGTTCCGTGCTTTATTCTATGGATTAGGTGCAGATGGTACAGTCGGCGCCAACAAAAACTCAATTAAAATTATTGGTGAAGAAACTGAAAATTATGCACAAGGTTATTTCGTTTACGATTCTAAGAAATCAGGCTCAGCTACAATTTCTCATTTACGTTTTGGAAAAAAACCAATAAAATCTACATACCTAATTTCCAAAGCAAACTTTATCGGTATCCATCAATTTACATTTTTAGAGAAGTTTGATATTCTGAATAATATAATTTCTGGTGGAACATTTCTTATGAATAGCCCTTTCCCTAAAGAAGAAGTTTGGGAAAAACTACCAAGAATTTACCAGGAACAAATCATAAACAAAAAAATTAATTTCTACGTAATTGATGCTTATGAAGTTGCAAAGAAAACCGGGATGGGTTCCAGAATAAATACCATAATGCAAACCTGTTTCTTTGCAATTTCAGGTGTTCTTCCAAAAGATGAAGCTATTGAACAGATAAAGAAAGCAATCAAAAAAACCTACGGCGCAAAAGGGGATAATGTTGTTCGTCAGAATTTTGAAGCAGTTGATCAAACATTAGAAAATCTTTACAAGATTGATATACCGGAAAAATCCACAAGTACATTTGAACTGCCTCCGACAGTATCTGCAAATGCTCCTGATTACGTTAAGCAAGTTCTTGCAAAGATAATGGAAGGCAATGGAGATGATGTTAAAGTAAGTGAAATGCCGGTTGATGGAACATTCCCAACTGCAACTACACGATGGGAAAAAAGAAACATCGCACTAGAAATACCAGTTTGGGATAATGAAATATGTATCCAATGCGGAAAGTGCGCAATGGTTTGCCCACACGCTTCAATTAGAATTAAAGTTTACGATGAAGCATTGTTAAAAGATGCTCCTGCAACTTTTAAGCATATGAAAGCAAAAGGTAAAGAGTATGAAGATAACCTTGCTTATACAATTCAGGTTGCTGTAGAAGATTGCACCGGCTGCCAGCTTTGTTTTGAAGTTTGCCCTGTGAAGAATAAGAAAGAAGTAAAATTGAAAGCATTGAATATGGCTCCACAAATTCCATTACGCGAACCTGAAAGAGCAAATTGGGATTTCTTTTACAACTTACCTGAATATGATAGAAGAAAAGTTAATCTCTCAATGATTAAATTCAATCAATTACTTCAACCATTGTTTGAGTTTTCCGGCGCATGCACTGGTTGCGGAGAAACTCCATATGTTAAATTGGCTTCTCAATTATTTGGCGATAGAATGGTTGTTGCAAATGCTACTGGTTGCTCTTCAATTTATGGCGGCAATTTGCCAACAACACCCTGGGCACAGAACCGTGAAGGAAAAGGACCAGCTTGGTCAAATTCATTGTTTGAAGATAACGCTGAATTTGGAATGGGAATGCGTTTAGCAATTGATAGACACAATCATTTTGCAAAAGAATTAATAGTAAAACTTAAAGATCAGATTGGTGCTGAACTGGTCCATGCTTTACTTAACGCTGATCAAAAAGATGAATCTGGTATATTTGAACAAAGAGAAAGAGTTGATAAATTAAAATTGATTTTAAAGAATTTAAATACACCCGATGCACAGAACCTTTTAACAATTGCTGATTATCTTGTTAAAAAATCTGTTTGGATTATGGGTGGTGATGGCTGGGCTTACGATATTGGTTACGGAGGATTAGATCATGTTATTGCATCCGGAAAGAATGTTAACATCCTAGTGCTCGATACTGAAGTCTACTCAAATACCGGTGGACAAATGTCCAAGTCAACTGGAATGGGTGCAGTTGCCAAATTTGCCGCAGGTGGAAAAGCTACACCAAAAAAAGATTTGGCAATGATGGCAATGAATTATGGAAATGTTTATGTTGCTAAAGTGGCAATGGGTGCAAATGATGCTCAAACCATCCGCGCATTTCTTGAAGCAGAAGCGTATGATGGTCCATCGATTATAATTGCTTACAGCCATTGTATTGCACACGGTATTGATATGTCCAAAGGCTTGGACTGTCAGAAAGCTGCTGTGGATAGCGGTCACTGGTTATTATTCAGGTATAATCCCGAATTAACCAAAGAAGGTAAAAATCCATTAAAACTGGATTCTAAAGCACCAAAAATTAAATTAGAAGATTATATTTACAAAGAAACGAGATATAAGATGTTGACGAAATCTGATCCTGAAGCAGCAAAACATTTATTAGGATTAGCTCAAAAAGAAGTTGAATCAAGATGGAAATTGTACGAAAGACTTGCAGCTAATGGAACGGAAAAACCTGGAGTAAAACCAGAAGAAAATTAAGAGCCTCTCTCCCAACCCTCTCCCCCAAAGGGAGAGGGCTTTAACTGAGGTTGAATGTAATTTTAAATGAAAATTATTTATAAATTCAAAACCCTTTAATATTTCCTTCTTGGGATTAGAGGGTAGGCTAAAAAGGAGTATAAAATGGATTTAACAACAACATATATGGGTTTGAAATTAAAGAATCCAATTGTTCCCTCAGCATCACCACTTTCAGAAACTGTAGACCAGGTAAAGGCATTGGAAGATGGAGGTGCATCAGCAGTTGTGGTTTATTCCCTCTTTGAAGAACAAATTACACACGAAGCAAATGCTCTCGATTTTTATCTTACCCAAACTGGTGAAAGCTATGCTGAAGCATTAAGCTATTTCCCAAAACCAACTGAGTTCAAATTAGGTCCGGATGAATATCTGAATCATATTGCAAAATTAAAACAAGCTGTAGACATTCCAATTATTGGAAGTTTGAATGGAGTTAGTGTTGGTGGTTGGATGAAATTCGCAAAAAATATTCAGGAAGCTGGCGCTGACGGTTTGGAATTAAATATTTATTACATTCCAACGGATGCAAATCTTCCGGGTTCGCAGGTTGAACAGATTTATGTTAACAATTTGAAAGCAGTAAAGGAAAATATTTCTATTCCTGTTGCGGTCAAGTTAAGTCCGTATTTCTCTTCTTTAGCCAACCTTGCAAAAAAACTTGATGATGCTGGTGCTGATTCACTAGTATTGTTTAATCGTTTCTATCAGCCAGATTTTGATTTAGACAATTTAGAAGTTGTTCCTAATCTTACTTTAAGCTCTAAATGGGAATTACGTCTTCCTTTGCGCTGGATAGCAATTCTTTACGGAAAGATTAAAGCAAGTATGGCAGCTACAAGCGGCATTCAAGATTATGAAGATGTAATTAAAGTAATGATGGCTGGCGGTAATGTTGCAATGATGTGTTCGGAACTTCTTCGTCATGGTACTGGAAGAATTTCGCAAATCCTTGAAGGATTAAAGAGATGGATGGAAGAGAAAGAATATGAATCGATTGAACAGATGAAAGGAAGTATGAGTCAGAAATCTATTACTGAACCAGCAGCGTTTGAACGTGCAAACTATATGAAAACTCTCCAGAGTTTTAAACCATTAGTTTAGTTTACAATTCAAATTTTTTCAACTTTTGAAGGTCAGGCAATCTTGTCTGACCTTTTTTATTGTATTATATTCACAATATATTTTTTCTGAAATTTGAATGAAACTGACTTTGATCCTTGCGATCTATAACTTTATAGAACTATGAAAAAGAAAATATTTTCTATCTGGACTTTCATTAAAGAAGTGTTTAATAATTGGGATGAGGATAACGTTCCAAGATTGGGGGCTGCTTTATCTTTCTATACAATTTTCTCTATTACACCCCTATTAATAATCATGATTGCTGTCATTGGTTTTTTCTATAATCCAAATGAAGCTTCCGGGGAAATATTTATCCAGATAAAGGAATTGGTAGGAAAGGAAGGCGCGTTGTTAATACAATCTACCGTTAAGAATGCCAGCAATACACAAGCTGGAATGGTTGCGACAATTATTAGCCTTATAACTTTATTTATTGGAGCCACCGCATTATTAGATCAATTGCAGAATTCATTAAATACAATTTGCAAGGTAAGAAGAAAAAAGGGGAGAGGTGTTTGGGGAATAATTAAAGATAGAGCTATTCATTTATTTATAATTATTATATTCGGATTTTTTGTAATACTATTTTTAATAACTGGTTCCATACTTTCAATTTTAGATAATTACATTGATAAAAATCTGGCATTTATTCTGGGATTAATAAATTTCATTCTGTCTTCATCAATAATATTTCTTTTGTTTGCTGTTATTTACAAAGTACTGCCTGATATCAGAATAGCCTGGCGTGATGTGTGGATTGGAGCGTTAGTTACTTCTCTTCTTTTTATTTTGGGTAAAAGTTTTGTTACAACTTATATCGGCCAAACAAGTTATGGATCAATTTATGGTGCAGCAGGTTCGTTAGCAATATTTCTGATATGGGTATATTATTCTTCCCAAATATTATTTCTTGGAGCAGAATTTACCGTTGTATATGCCGAAAAATATGGCAGAGGAATTAAACCGGATAACGATGCAGAACAAATTAAAATGATTAAGCATGAGGAATGGAAAACTTTTATTGAGAGTAAACTTGTATGATCAAATTTGAACAATCAGATATTCCTACTCCAATCTTATTGAATTGCTGGAAACACCACATAGGATTTATTCAAAAGCAAATCAAAAATATCCACAAGGGAAGTGAAAAATCATTAGAGAAGGTTTTATTTTATCTTCGTACTATCGGGGAATCCCAGATGGATTTATATTTGGGTGAACTGACCCCAAATGAAATATCAAGAAAAATAATTGACGAAATGAAAAAGTTAAAAATCACTTCCAGAGAAGAATATAAGAATTTGTTCTTAACTGATGGAATTGATTATAAACTTATAGAAATAAGCGATGGATCAAGTTGGACATTAAGATTTGGTAACAATGCCAATAGATATATTCACATTCATCCTTCCAGAAATTCAATCCATACAGTTAGAGTTAGGGCTACAACTCTTAAAACTGCAATTTTAGTTCTATGCTGGCGAAAAATATTTGGTGGATCTTATAATGATGTTAATATTGTAAATCAAATTCGCGAGGATTATCTCTCAGAATCACCAATAAAAAATATTTCGTTCGAAAAAGGACTTGGTAAATTATTTTTAATTTTAAATGGGTAATGTAATCTGAAAAGTTTAATTCTATTTATTTTTTCGTTAAAGTGTTTTAGAATAAAGTTCAATGATGATTGAATTATATGGTCTTAAACTGTAAATTAAGCCCACAATTTTTATAAACAATTGTCTTTGATTTAAGTTGGAGAATTAATGAGCAAGTTTAAATTTGTAATTAAAAGAAGTGGGGCAATTGTTCCCTTCAATCCAGATAGAATAGCAAATGTAATTTACAGAGCCGCAGTTGCAGTTGGCGGGCGTGACAAAGAGAAAGCTGAGGAGCTTGGTAAAAAAGTTATTGAAGTGATGGAAGTACAATTTGAAGAAGGTTATAAACCGCATATTGAAGAAATACAAGACATTGTTGAAAAAGTATTAATTGAAAATGGACACGCAAAAGTAGCAAAAGAATATATATTATATCGAGACGAAGCAGCACAAAGAAGACAAACAGATTCACGGCATTTTTCAAAACCTTCTGAATATATACCTTGGGCAAAAGTTTGGAGCTCACTTGATTGGGCAGTCTTTCATAATTTACACACAATTGAAGCAATGAATGAACGAATTAAGAAAGGAGACTTTCCCCAAATAGTTCACGAATCGGAAACTGCTTACGAAATTCAACTTGATACAGCGGCAGAAATGATTAAAGAAAGAAGCAATGAACTTAAAATGGTGATGGTCAGCGGTCCGTCATCCTCTGGAAAAACAACTACTACATTAAAACTTGAGCAGAGATTAAAAAAACTCGGGATGAGTTTCGTTCCACTGGTAGTTGATAATTATTTCTATGATCTGGAACTTCACCCGAAAGATGAATTTGGTGATTATGATTTTGAAACTCCGCAAGCTCTTGATCTTGAATTAATAAATAATCATCTTAAACGCCTGGCAGATGGTGAGGAAGTTGTAATTCCATTTTATGATTTTAAATTAGGAAAAAGATACCTTGATCGTACTCCAATGCAAATTCATAAAAATGAAGTTTTGTTGATTGATAGTTTGCACGGATTATATCCTGATTTTAGCAGGGAAATTCCAGCCTTGCAGAAGTTTAAATTATACTTAGAACCATTATTACAAATGAAAGGACCCGAAGGTCATTACATTCGCTGGACAGATTTAAGATTAATCCGAAGAATGCTAAGAGATTCCGTACATCGTGCATATAAACCAGAACAGACTTTGCTTCATTGGCATTATGTCCGTTCTGCAGAAAAAAGAAATATTCTTCCTTATGGTAATACGGCAGATTATATCGTAAATACCTCAATGCCTTTTGAAGTTCCTTTATACAAACCAAAACTTCTAAAAGATTTTGAAGAATGGGAAAAGAAATATGCAAAAGATCCATTAAGAGAAGATGCATATATCAGGGCTGCTCGGGTAGCAAAGATGCTGCAGGCAATTGAACCGATTGAAGATGATTCTCCTGTACCAGGCGATTCTGTACTACGTGAGTTCATTGGCGGGAGCACTTTAGAATATATTTAATTTTTGTTTGTTGTGGATTCGGTTATTCTAAAATGATTTTAAAAGAATAACTCGCATTCTTATTTAGCTGTCATTTTAGTTGCGATGTGTTGTTATCAAACTGTAAAAAAAACTGACGATGACTATCGTACCTTTTTGTAACGCTTTACCAAAACTGTGTAAAATCTTTTAACGATCTTCAAAAAATATCATCAAACAATATTCAAATTATCAACTGAATTTAAGACAATTTAGTTGGTCCGATCCTTGCCTATATAGCTGCAAAGAAATGAAATTAATATTAAGGAGAATGCAAGATGCAAAAAAGAATTTTACTCGTTGATGATGAATCCGCATTAAGAAGATCCCTTTCATTAAGCCTTAACCAATCCGGTTATGATGTTGAACCGTGTGAAAACGGAATGACAGCCTTGAATAAACTAAACCTTTACAAAAAGAATGATGTAAATCTTGATGTTGTAGTTCTGGATATCGAATTACCAGATATTAACGGAAAGAAGCTTGGTAGAATAATTAAATCAAAATACCCGGACACAACAATGTTCTATATTACCGGGTATGCAGATAAATTAGATATTAATGAGATTGAAGATCTTAAAGCAGATGGTTTATTGGAAAAACCTTTTTCTGGTGATGAACTAACAGCAGAAATCCAAAGGATCTTGGCTTCAAAACCTCAGATTGAAGAAGTAAAGAAAACAGATAAAGATGATGTTAAAACTGTTTCCGCTTATGCACTTATTAAAATTGAAAAGCAAGCCGACTTCTTTAATCTTTATAAAAAATTATATTTTATGGAAAATGTTCTCTACTGCGATGCTACCAGAGGAGATATTGATATTTTCATGCTTCTTCAATCAGATTCACTTGAAGAATGCGAGGCAATTTTCCAGAATGTTATTAAGAATTTTGAGGGAATTAAAGAAGCCGAATTCTTACCCATTGGAACTCCTGTTCTAAATGACAACATAAGAGATATAATTAATTCAGCTGGTATTTCAATGTTCGAAGATATGCCGGGCATGAATAAAGTTCGTGATAATAAAAAATCGGTTTGTTCATATGTTCTTGTTGATGTAGATAGAGAAAAATTGGAAGATGTTTATCCAGTGCTACGATTAACAGAGAATGTCCTTTATTGCGATTATATATCCGGGAAGTACAATTTAGTGTTGATGGTTCACGGCACTCAGTTTAGCGAGATAGATAAAATTATTGAAAATAAAATTATAGGACTTGATGGAGTTCTGAAAGTAAAAGAATATCCAATCATTAATATTTTTGAAATGTAATTTTGAAAAATAATTTTTCAGAATGACCAGATTATAAATTAAATTTGGGGCAAGTATTTCCAAAACCCTGATGTTTTCTTAGGGAATGCTTGTCCCTGTTTTCTTTTTAAAATTTACAAGGTGATAAGTTATGACAGAAATAAACATCTTAGAAGAAAAAAAAGAAATTCTAAATTTTAAAATTGATCTTATCAACAAACGGCATCAGGATGGTTCACTAATCACGCTTCTCCAATCTGCACAAGATTCCTACGGTTACGTTCCCGAAAAAGTTATTCATTATATAAGCGAACTTGTTAGAATTCCTGCTTCAGAAATTTACGGCGTAATTACTTTCTATTCGCAGTTCAGATTGAAACCGATGGGAAAAAACTTGATCAGGATTTGCGAAGGAACAGCCTGCCATGTTAATGGAGCCAAAACTGTTTTATCAGTTCTTCAGGATGAGTTAGGAATTACCGTAGGTGAAACCAGTGAAGATGGTTTATTTACGTTATTGTCAGTTGCTTGCCTGGGATGCTGTTCTTTAGCGCCAGTTATGATGGTAAATGAAACAACTTGTGGAAATCTTACTACTGAAAAAATTAAACGAACAATCAAAGAATGCAAATACAAAGAGAAATCCAGAGTAGAGTATGAAAAAAATTAAAGTTGGACTTGGTACCTGCGGAATTTCTGCCGGTGGTGAACATGTTTTTAATAAAGTAAAACAGGAAATAGAAGACAAAAATCTTGATGTGGAATTAAGTGAAACCGGTTGTATGGGTATGTGTTATGAAGAAGCATTGGTAGAAATTGAGGATGATGTAGATAAATATTTATATTCAAAAGTTTCTGTTGATAAAGTTGGCAGAATTATAAACGAACACATTATCAATAACCAGCCGGTAAATGAATGGATAATACGAAGTAGGGATTATTCAAAAGAAGAATCATTCCTTAAAAAGCAAACCAGAATTGTTTTAAGAAACTGTGGTGAAATAAATCCTTCATCAATTGATGATTACATTTCCAGGCAAGGCTACGATGCAATCCAAAAAGTGTTGAATCATCATTCAAAAACTGAAGTAATTGATATAATTATTAAATCGGGTTTACGTGGACGAGGCGGTGGAGGCTTTTCTACCGGATTAAAATGGAAATTAACTAACCAGGTAAACTCGGATAAGAAATACATAATCTGTAATGCCGATGAAGGAGATCCCGGAGCATTTATGGATCGAAGTGTTCTCGAAGGCGATCCACATTCGGTAATTGAAGGAATGATGATTGCCGCTTATGCAATCGGTGCCGATGAAGCGTATATCTATGCCCGCGCTGAATATCCTCTTGCAATTAAAAGATTAAAGACCGCATTACGCCAATGTAAGGAAAAAGGTTTTTTAGGAAAAAATATTTTTGGTTCAGTTTTCAATCTTGAAGTAAAAATAAAAGAAGGAGCTGGTGCTTTTGTATGTGGTGAGGAAACTGCTTTAATGGCTTCAGTAGAAGGGAAAAGAGGTGTTCCCAAACTTCGCCCACCATTTCCATCCCAAAGCGGGTTATGGGGTAAACCAACTAACATCAACAATGTTGAAACTTACGCTAATGTACCATGGATAATTTTAAATGGCTGGGAATCATTTGCATCGTTAGGAACAGAAAAAAGCAAAGGAACAAAAGTCTTTGCCCTGGCTGGTAAAATAAAAAGAAGCGGATTAGTTGAAGTGCCAATGGGAATGACAATAAATGAAATTATCTTTGATATTGGCGGCGGAATTAAGAACAATGGAAAATTTAAAGCCGTACAAATGGGTGGTCCTTCAGGTGGATGTATTCCCGCAAGTATGGGCGATCTTAAAATCGATTATGATGAAATAACCAGGACCGGCGCGATAATGGGTTCCGGAGGTTTAATTGTTCTTGATGATACAACCTGTATGGTTGATCTGGCAAGATACTTTCTGAATTTTACTCAAATGGAATCGTGCGGCAAATGTACATTCTGCCGTATCGGAACAAAGAGAATGCTGGAAATATTAGAAAGAATTACCGAAGGATTTGGCAAAGAATCGGACTTAAATCTTTTGGAAAATTTAGCTTTTAATATTAAACAAGCAAGTCTGTGCGGACTCGGTCAAACAGCTCCCAACCCGGTTCTTACAACCATCAAATATTTCAGAAAGGAATATGAAGATCATATCTTTAATAAAAAATGTACTGCTCACAATTGCGCTTCGCTTATAACCTATCAAATAGATGAAATTCTTTGCAAGGGATGCGGAGTATGCATAAAAGCTTGTCAATCAAATGCTATTACAGGAAGTAAAAAAGCAGTTCATTATATAAATGATAGTTTATGTATTAAATGTGGCAAATGTTTCGATGTCTGTCGGTTAGATGCTGTTCTAAAAAATTAATTATTGAACGGAATTCAATTATGGAAAATGTTAAACTAATTATTAACGGTAAAGAAGTTGAAACTACTCCGGATAAAACTATTCTTGAAGCAGTTCATGAAAATAGATTGGATATCATTCCAACTTTATGTGACGATAAAAGATTAGAACATTATACATCATGTTTTATGTGCGTGGTTGAAGTTGAAGGAATGAATAAGTTGGTTCCATCCTGTTCTACAAAAGTTGGCAATGGGATGAAGATAAAGACTAACAGCGAAAAGGTATTCAAATCAAGGAAAACTGCGCTTGAACTTTTAATGTCTAATCATTATGCTGATTGCATTGGTCCTTGCAAAAATAATTGCCCGGCTGGAGTTGATGTTCAGACTTACATTGCATTTATATCAATGGGAAAATACAAAGAAGCACTGAAATTAGTGAAAGAAAATAATCCGCTTCCTCTATCAATTTGCAGAGTATGCGTCCGTGATTGTGAAGTTGATTGCCGCCGAAATTATATTGATGAACCTGTTGCAGTGAATGCATTAAAAAGATTTATTGCGGATCTGGATGCGCAGAATAAATGGATACCAGAATTAAAGTCAAAGAAAAATAAGAAAGTTGCCGTTGTTGGAAGTGGTCCCGCAGGATTAACTTGCGCTTACTATTTAACGCTTGAAGGATATGAAGTTAAAATTTTTGAAAAGCTACCGGAGTTAGGAGGAATGCTACGCTATGGTATTCCGGAATACAGATTACCTAAAAAAGTATTGGATGATGAAATTAAATGGATTCTCGATTTAGGAGTCGATGTTAAAACAGGAGCTGCGTTGGGAGTTGATTTCAGTTTAGAAGAATTGAAGGAGCAAGGATTTGAATCTATATTTATAGCAGTTGGAGCACACAAAGCCACTAAGCTTGGTCTGGATGGAGAAGAAAAAATTGAAGGTGTATTCCGTGGAATTGATTTTCTCCGCGAGATTGAATTAAATCATATTCCAAAATTTGAAGGAACAGTAATAGTAGTTGGCGGTGGTAATACTGCAATTGATGCTGCAAGATCAGCCTTAAGATGCGGCGCTGACGAAGTAAAAATTGTTTATCGAAGAAGTATAAACGAAATGCCAGCGCATCATGAAGAAATTGAAGCGGCAATGAAAGAAGGGATTGATATTTTATTCCTAACAAATCCAAAATCTCTTGTTACAGAAAATAATAAGCTAACGGGAATTGAATGCTTAAAAATGTGCCTGGAAGAACCTAAACCGGGTGAAAGACCCCGACCAGTACCGGTTGAAGGTTCTGAATTTATTATCGAATGCAATTTTGTAATAAGCGCTATTGGTCAGGCAGTTGATATTTCATTTTCAAAAAAAGAAAAAGATCTTAATCTGGAAAAGTGGGGCACTGTATCAGTTAACAAAGATACTCTTGAAACATCTGTTGCCGGTGTTTTTGCCGGAGGTGATGCTGTAACAGGACCATTTACAGCCATCAGCTCAATTGCTCAAGGCAAGAAGGCTGCGTTGGCAATTATAAATTATTGTGAAATTGGTGAAGTAAAAAAAACGGCAAGTAAATTCTATAGTTTTAAACACAAATTAGGTAAACTTTCCGAAAGAGAATTTGAATCTTATAAAAAACAAGCTAGAGAAAGAACAGTTGAAGTGGAAGTTGCAGATAGGATCAACAATTTTAACGAAGTTGATTTGGGAATTACAGAAACACAATCAATACTCGAGACAAAAAGATGTTTGGAATGCGGTTGCTCGGAATATTCAGATTGCCAGTTGCGAAAATATTGCGATGAATATCAAATAAATATTTCTGAATTTATTGGTGAAACCCGTAAGTATATGGTGGATGGCAGGCATCCATTCATTCTTCTCGATCCAAATAAATGTATAAATTGTGGGAAATGCGTTCGAACTTGTTCGGAAATATTAAAGGTTTCAGCTCTCGGTTTTGTTTATCGGGGATTTAAATCCATTGTTAAACCAGCTATGGAAAAAGCCTTGACAGAAACAAATTGCATAGGATGCGGTAATTGTATTGATGTCTGTCCAACTGGAGCAATCGCTGAAAAATATCCGTTTAAAATACTGGGTACATTACCAAAAGAAAAAATAGAAACTATATGCGGATTCTGTTCGGTTGGGTGTAAAGTAAACTACAAAAAAATTTCCAACGATATTTTCTTTATTTCCAATGACACAGAAGAAATTAAAGACACACATAACAAAGGATATCTTTGCACCAAGGGAAGATTCGGTCATCGATATTTATTGCAAAAGAACAGAATATTTAATCCAATAATTAAAAGGAATGGATTATCACATCACGTTAGTGAAGATGAAGCAATAATTTATATTGAAAGAAAATTAAAACAGTTGATTGAAGAGTATGGCAAGGAATCAATCGCGATAGTGGCTTCACCAAAACTTTCCAACGAAGAACTTTATCTATTGCAAAAATTCTCAAGAGTCGGATTAGGTAACAACAATATTGGTAGTTTTTCAAATCTGCTTTATGGTTTAGAGTTGGATAGTCTTGACGAATCATTCGGTTTCACATCTTCAACAATAAGTATGGATAAGCTGGATAAAGCTGATGTGATTGTTGTACTCAATTCAAACTTATCTGAAGAAAATCTTGTAATGGAACTGAAAATAAAAGCAGCTCAGAAGAAAGGAGCAAAGCTGGTTTTGATCAATTCTTCCGAAATCAAATTAGCTAAGTATGCTGACTTGTGGATTGATAGTAAGAAAGGTACCAGTACTTTATTATTGAACGCACTAATGAAATTCTGTATCGAATCAAATTCTATAAATGATGAATTCATAAACCATAGGATTAATAATTTTCAAGAGTTCAATTCAAAATTAAATGAAGTAACTACAGATGAGGCAATTAGACAAGCCGGTGTAGATGTGGATAGATTCAAAACTTTTGTTGAATTGTTACAAAATCCAAACTCAAACATCGTATTTATTTATAATATTGATTCAACAAGTGATAAATCTGTTAATGATCTTAAAGCGGTTGGTAACTATTTACTATTATCCGGCAGAATCGGAAAAGAAAATAATGGTTTGATTATTTTAAGAGAATTAAACAACTCGGCTGGGTTATTTGATATGGGGGTTACGCCAGAATATTTACCGGGATTAGTAAAGTTTGACGACGAAAAGGCGATAGAAAAAATTGCAAAAATGTGGAATGCTGATTTAAAAAACATTTTCCAACCAATTGATTTATTAAAAAAATTAAAGCGAGGTGAAATAAAAGGATTATTAGTCTTTGGCGAAGATCCATTGTTTGTAAAGAACAACATAAAGTATTTGAGCGGAATTGAATTTCTTGTTGTTAGCAGTTCTTTCTTTTCAAGCACTACTGAAGAAGCGGATGTAATATTGCCAGCATCAACATTAATTGAACAGGAAGGAACTTATACTCGTTGTGATAATACAATTCAAAAAGCCAACAAGATAATTGATGGACCAAACGAATCTGAGAACTGGGAGATAATTCAAAAATTGGCTTCAAAGTTTGAAAATCGATTTAATTATAATTCAGTTGAGCAAATCTTTAATGAAATTAAAGAAGTAAACCGATTTTATAATTATTCTGATATTGATAAATCGTGGCAAACCGGATTTTTCTCTAATTGGTTTAATGAAAACAAATTATCCTTTTCTATTTATGATATTGACTTTTCAACATTTGACCCAATTAAACCCACTATACATTATCAAGAGAATTACTATTTTAGTAGCATTAAAAAACTATTAGTATAGCAAAAATGAAACGCTTCAATAATTTTAGTTTAATTAGCGGATTAATTGAAAATGTTATCATCTTCAATTCCAATCTTTCTGTAATTTATCAAGGCAGCATAATTAAAAAATTGCTGGATGAAAATGAAATAAATATTGAAGAATTTAATCGCACATCTATTACCAAAAACAACGAACTGGTTTTACTAAAAAATAATATTGAAAAAGTAATTACAACTAGTGAACCACTTTCTTTCAAATTCATCAGACTAAAAGAGGATTTCCTGTTAATACCTTCCAGCAAAGGACAAAGTTTGGAAATTATTTTTGGATTAAAGAACAAGATTTACAAGATTACAAAAATTGAACATGATCTTAAAGAACGGGTTAAGGAACTTCAATGTCTTTACAACATAAGTAAAGAACTTGAAGCAGAGAAAACGCTTCTTGAAGAGTTGGAAGATTGTGCTTTGCAAATTCAGCAAGGTTTTCAATTCCCCCAGGAAACAATTGTAAATATTGAAGTAAATAAAAACATTTACGGTAATTCTGATTGGAATCCGAAAGATGTTAACGATATGCTAGCCTGCGATATAAAATTGAAAAATGAAAAAAGGGGAGAGATAAGAATTTATTTCAAGCATAAATTCGGTTACTTGAATGAAGAACAACATTTAATAGAGGAAATTTCCGGGAAAATATCCAGGGCTATTGAGAAAGATGAAAAGGAAAAAAATCTTGAGAAGCAGCAGAAAATATTAAAAGCAAAAAATGATATTCTGTTAAAACTAACTGATGATTGCAACAGCAGCAGGCAAAAACTCAGAACTTTTTTTAAGGCAATTACGGACAAAATTGTTGTAGTGGATAATGATTTTAATATTATTATGTCGAATAAGGATGAAATTGGTGATTCTGGAAAATGTTTTAACAAACTTTTTAATCTGCAAGAAAGATGCAAGGAATGTCCCGCAGTAAATACATTCAAAACAGCACAAAATACTTATCGCGAATGGGAGGAGACCGATAAATACACAGCTTTAAGAACATATCCCATCTTTGGAAAAGAAGGAAATGTTGACAGGGTATTGGAAGTTTGCCGCGATATTACAACTCAGAAAAAAATGGAAGCTCAACTTCTGCAATCGTATAAATTAGCTTCGCTTGGTAAATTGGTAGCTGGTGTTGCTCACGAAATCAATAATCCAAATACATTTATACTTGGTAATTTAAAAATTGTACAGGAATCTTTTACAGATTTATTCCCAATTTTAGATGAATATAATAAGAATCATTCTGATTTAAAAATTGCCAGATTAAACTATGATGTTTTTAAAGAGAATATTTCTGTGCTTGTAAATGATATGATAGATGGAGCAAATAGAACAAAAAAGATTGTGGCAGATCTGAGAAATTTTGCTAAAAAAGATAATGGAAGTTTAATTGACGAAATTGATTTGAATTATATTATCAAAAATAATCTTACACTTACACGAAAGCATATTAAAAAATATGCACAGTTAGATGTGGCACTAAACGAAAACATTCCTTTGTTTAAAGGTAGTATTTTTAAGCTGGAACAAGTTTTATTGAACCTGATTATGAATGCTTCAGAAGCCATTGAACATAGTGAAGGAGTAATAAAAATTGCAACAGATTTTGATGTTAGCAATAACGAAATAATTCTTATTGTTAGCGATAATGGTTGTGGAATGGATGAAAACACGGTAAAAAATATTTTTGATCCTTTCTATACAACCAAACGAAACAAGGGTGGCACTGGATTGGGTCTTTCAATTACATATGGAATTATTAAAGATCATGGTGGTAAGATTGAAGTAGAATCAAAAATAAATGAAGGGACTAAGTTCATAATCCGAATACCAGCAAAAGCAAGTGAATCGTATGTATAAAATTTTATTAATTGATGATAACCAGGCTGTACTTAACTTCCTTAGAATACTGTTACTTCAGAAAGAACAATATGAAATAAAAACACTCCAGGATTCTACTAAAGCATATGAATTGTTAGAGAAAGAAAAATTTGATGTAATGCTTCTCGATATGGATATGCCAGATGTTAGTGGATTGGATATTCTAAAATTTATTAAAATAAATAATATTGATATAACCACAATTGTACTTACCGGTGTTGAAGATATTGATCTTGCAATTTCTGCAATGAAGTTGAGCACTTACGATTACATGCTTAAACCCGTAGATGAAAATAAATTAATTGAAACAATTGACACAGCTATCAAACAAAAACAATTTTTCAAGAAAGATTCAGAAGTTGATCAATTGGCGATTCTTGACGGATTTAAGTACAAAGATGTTTTTAAGAATATTATTACAAATGATGAAAAAATGTTCAAGATTTTTCACTTTGTGGAAAAATTTGCGCAGACAGATAACAGCGTTCTAATATGGGGAGAAAGCGGTTCCGGTAAAGAATTAATTGCTGAGGCTATTCACGCAATAAGTTACAGAAGGGATAAAAAATTTGTAGCAGTAAATGCAGGAACATTTGCGCAGGAATTATTTTCAAGTGAATTCTTTGGGTATGAGAAAGGCGCGTTTACAGGTGCCTCAAAAGATAAAGTAGGCTTTCTTGAAGATGCAAATGGAGGGACGTTATTCCTTGATGAAATTGGAGAATTATCATTACCAATCCAGGTTAAATTACTGCGCGTTTTGCAGGAAGAAGAATTTTACAGATTAGGCTCAACAAAAAATATTAAAGTTGATGTTAGAATAATTGCAGCAACTAATAAAAATCTTTTTGAAGAAATAAAAAAAGGGAATTTCAGAAAAGACTTATTCTTCCGATTAAATATTAACTCAATAAATCTTCCTCCGTTGCGGGAAAGAAAAGTTGATATTGAGATATTAGCGAATTATTTTCTGTTAAAGTTTAACAAAAAGTACAACAAGAATGTATTAAGAATATCCGACCCAGTGATTAATTGCTTGAAAAGTTATCCCTTTCCAGGTAACGTTCGGGAATTGATGAATATAATTAATAGCGCAATAATTGTTGAACCAACAGCTGAGCTGCGAAAAAAATCACTGCCCAATTATTTTTTAGAAAACAACGGTTCATATGGAGATTTTGATGATGGGATTATTCCTATTACCTTAGAAGAAATTGAAAAAAAACATATTTATAAAGTGATGGAATTTACTAATAACAATAAGACAAAAGCTGCTGAAATTTTAGGTATCTCGAGAGTAAACCTTATAGCTAAAATTAAAAAATATCAACTGGAATAAATTGATTTTATTCTTGAGTCCACTCTAAAAAGTTCATTCCCGTGAAAACCCGCTTGCAGCAGGCAAGCGGGAATCCAACAACCTTTATAAATGCATTAGAATCACACCTACTGCTGGCAGGTACGTGGGAATGACAATTTGAGTATTGCGGCTTTCTTAAGGAAACTCATTTATTTTTGTTGATTATTGTCGTGACTAACCATCCACTGAATACCAAACTTATCATTGAGCATTCCAAAGTAGGAACCCCAAAAAACTTTTTCTAAATGCATTAGTACTTTCCCACCTTTCGAAAGTTTGTTAAATATATTATCTACTTCAGCTTCGCTTTCAGTTTCAACTGAAAGAGAGAAATTATTCCCAACAGACAACTTATGTCCCATAGATTCCAGAGCATCAGTTGCCATAAGAGTGTTTCCTTTTCCTATCGGTAAAGCTACGTGCATGATTTTGTCTAGTTCATTCACCGGAACCCTTCCCGCTTCCGGTGTATCTTTGAAGCGTTGCAGAGTTTTAAATTCTCCACCAAATACTGATTTATAAAAATTAAATGCTTCTTCTGTGTTACCACCGAAGTTTAAATATGGATTAATATTCGGCATTATTATTTCTCCTTAGATTATTGATTTGTTTATGTTTATTAAATTAATATTTACAAAATTTATTAAAACGTATATCAGTTTATGTTTGGTAAATAACAAATGAACGAAACAGATTTTGAAAGTTTCAGTTTTTGATTATTGTTTAAATTGGTAAAGATGCTTGGACCTTTTCCAATTGATGACCACAATTAAAAGAAGCATATGCCTATTTAATTTCTTCTACAGGTTCTTTTTGTTCATATGCCTGCTTCAAGGATTTGATATCAATTTTTTTCATTTGAAGCATTGCCTCCATAACTCGTTTAGATTTTCCAGCATCTTTATCGCTTAATAATTTACCCAGAATGGAAGGAACGATCTGCCATGACAAACCAAATTTGTCTTTAAGCCATCCGCATTGTTGAGCTTTTTCATCTCCGCCTTTAGAAAGTTTTGCCCAATAATAATCAACTTCTTCCTGCGTTTCGCAATTCACAACGAAAGAAATAGCTTCTGTAAATTTGAAGTGAGGACCGCCATTTAGAGCTATAAATTCTTGTCCTTCAAGTTGGAATGTTGCTGCCATTACCGATCCTTTCGGTCTTCCTGATGCTGCTGCTCCAGCTTCATCATACCGGGAAACACTTCCGATTTTTGAGTTTTTGAAAATGGTAGTATAATAATTAATTGCTTCTTCAGCATTATTATCAAACCACAGAAATGGGGTTATCTTTTGCATAGTTTTTAGTCCTTTCAATTATTATTAAGATTTATTATTACATTAATATCATTCTACATTGCTACTAGAATTAACCAGGTCCAAAAGTTAAAACAACAACTCTCTACGGAAAGGTACTTGTTTGCAACAGTTTCAGGCTGGTTGTTTCTTTGAACAAAGGTAATCCGCCGGTTAGAAACAGGGGATGTAGAATCAATTTAAACTCATCTATTAGTCCGTACTTAGAAAGTGAATGGATAAATGATGCACCACCATGCACCAGTATTTCTTTGCCAGGCTCTTGCTTAAGCTGCGCAATTCCTTTTACTAAATCGCCATTGTAAACTTGTGTATCTTTCCAATCCGCTTGCTTCATGGATTTAGAATAAACGACTTTCGGAATCTCATTCATCGGTGGTGCAAACGCTTCGTTTGAAGCGGGCCAATATGCAGCCATCTCATCGTACAAATTGCAACCCATAATATGTGTTCCTGCCTGCCACAATAGATCGACTTCCCACGATTTCAACTCATCATCATAAGTATGAAAGATCCAGCTAAGATCGCCGTCTGCAGCCCGAATATAACCATCAAGTGAAACGCGTAATGGTGGTTTAGAATTAATTATTGATGCAAGCACTGGAAGCCAGGTTGATGCAGGTGCGGGTTCATCATCAACAATATTGTAAATTCCTTTAGAACCATTTTCTATGGATAATACTGTTGCCATGATGCCGGTAGCGCCTGCTAAAAAAATTGTCATATATATTTCCTATAAACTGATTTAAGAATTATTAGTTCTTTCTATCTCAATTCATTCTGGTAATGTAGAACAACTACACCCGAACCAAATGTCCTGGTCTCCAACAGTTTCAGATTCATCCTACTCTTTATATCTTTAAATAATGGCGTTCCTGTTCCCAATACAATCGGCTGAACCACAAACCAATATTCATCAATCATTCCCAGTTGCATAAAAGTTGATGCGATGCTGAGACCTCCTACTGAAAGACTTTTACCAGGTTGCTGCTTCATTCTTAAGACTTCTTCTATCATATCTTTCTTGACTAATCTTGTATTACTCCAATCAACCTTTTCGAGAGTTTTGGAAAAAACAATCTTGGATATACTATTAATTCCGTCAGCAAACTTAATCATGCTCTTTGTACTTATAGGATCTTCCGGAGCATTGGGCCAGAAGCTTTGTAGTAGTTGATAAGTTTTACGTCCCAACAAAACAGTGTCCACTTCATCAAATAGATTAGAGTAAAAATCATGCAATTCATAATCAGCTATCACGGCTGTATGATCTGCAAAACCATCGATAGTTACATTTATAGAAAAAATTAATTTTCTCATTTTATCTTCCGTTCACATATTCGACTTTAAATAAATCAAGTACCTATTATTTAATATAGCATTGGGAAAGTGTTTCAGTGATAAATCTATTTTTCTAAAAATTCTTTTAATCTGTTTCCAATTAAAAAACTCCAGCCGTTCATGCAGCTTTCCCTGGTAAAGTCCGGGTTATCCTGTGGAAAACTTTCTATTCCATTGTGTGTTAGTTTCAATTTAGTCTGTTTACTAATTGGATATAACTCAAAGGATACAAATGAATCGCCGGGGTAGTCTTGGTACTTCCAGTTATATGTTATTCTTTTCTCGGGCTCAACTTCAGTTACTTTCCATAAGTGCCAATAATAAATATTGCCATTCCGAACATTAAATTTAGTTTCAAACCCTACTTCAGCTTTAAATGATTCAATAGTATCGAAGTACCATTGTTTCATTTGGTTATGGTTTGTAAGTGCATTCCAAACTTCTATAATAGGAGCATTATAAACTTGTTCTACAATAATTGGATTATTATTTATCATTATATATTTCCTTTTGTTTTTGAATTATACTTCAAGTATCCTACAAATCTTTTCTTTACCATAACGACAATGTTTGTTTAACCTTCAACAAAATCTAAGAAGTATTGAGCTTTGTTTTATTATAAATATATTGTCGATAAATTAAAAGTCAAGGGTGTAATTACGGCAATATAAGGGGTTGACTGCGACAACAATTTTATTTACAATTATATAAACAACACGTTAACAATAATTGAAGGTATATATGAAACATGTTTCAATTCTAATTCCCATTGGACATACAAGCTTAGTAAATATTGAAGGAACCCACCAGATACTTTCAGAAGTAAACGGGTTGTTTACACAAATGGGAAAACCTCCACTGTTTACTGTGCAGTTGGTAGGACTAACAAAAGAAACCACACAAACAAACGGATTATTTACTGTAAATCCTGATGCATTAATCGAAGATGTAACCAAGACTGACTTGATAATTATTCCTGCGATACATGGTGATAGACAAAAAGCACTTGAGCTAAACAAAAAATTTATTCCCTGGATAATAAATCATTATAAAAGTGGTACTGAGGTTGCAAGTTTTTGTATTGGTTCTTTTTTCCTCGCGGCTACTGGTTTGTTAAAAGGTAAGCAATGTACAACACATTGGAGATTTACAAATGAATTCAGGAATATGTTTCCTGATGTTAATCTGCTAGATGATAAAATAATGACTGAAGAGAATGGAATTTATACTAGCGGCGGTGCATATTCTTATTTGAACCTGCTATTGTACCTGATAGAAAAACATGCCGGCAGGGATATAGCAATTTTAATTTCAAAAGCTTTTATGATAGATATTGATAGGAAAAGCCAATCACCTTTTATTATTTTCGCAGGACAGAAAGATCATGAAGATGAGCTGGTAAAAAAAGCACAAGAATTTATTGAAAGCAATTTCCAAAATAAAATTACTGTTGATCAGCTGCATCAATGCTTGCTTTGAGCAGGAGAAATCTTGAGCGCAGGTTTAAGAAAGCGACCTCAAATACTCTGATTGAATACTTGCAACGTGTAAAAATAGAAGCTGCAAAGTACAGCCTGGAATCATCGCGTGAAAATGTGAATGAAGTGATGTATAAAGTAGGTTATTCAGACACAAAAGCATTCCGGACCACATTTAAAAAAATTACTGGATTATCACCGGTTCAATACCGTAAAAAATATAACCACGAAGCTTTATACACAAGTGAATAATATTTAGGAATGTAATTGAGGAATATATTTAGATGAAATGGAAATTTATTAAAAACTTATTGTGCGAAAATCTACTACAAAAAGTATTTACATTCTTCAGTTCAACAAATTTCTAAATTCTGACTTCTGTTTTCTGAATTCTATCTTCTTATTTATTTCACCAATACCTTCATCATTTCTAAGGCAACAAATTTATTTCCATCTGCGCTTAAATGTACACCATCGTAAGTAAGTATTCCTTCATGAAGCTGCTTTGGATTGTGAATTACTTCGTATTGAATAAATTCTTCTCTAAGATCGCATAAAGTTGTGTTGGTTTCTTTAGCTACTTTTCTGCTAATGTCAGAATATTCATTTAGCATTTTATCCAGCTTATTTAAGCTGTCCGATCTTTCTCCAACAACACTTGGAGTGCATAAAATAACTCTTGCACCATTCTCGATTATTTTGCTAATTAAAAATTTCAATCCTTCTTCATATTTATCTTTTGTTGTTCCGCCAATCCCCAGATCGAAATGCCAAACATCATTTATACCGATATAAATAAAAACAATTGTTGGTTTCTTAGAAAGAACATCTTTACCTAATCGTGCAATTAAATCTGTTACCTTATTTCCGCTAATACCGGCGCCTATAATCTCAATTCCTAATTCCTTGTATTTAAAAGCAATTGAATCGCGAATGATGGTAATGTAACCTCCGGGATTGACACCAAGCTGAGTAATCGAATCGCCAAAGAAAATTATTCTATCATTTTTTTTAAGTGAAATTGAAAATGCAGCCATTGTAAAAAGTAAAATGATGATTGATAAGATGAGTTTTTTTAATTTCATTTCAGTAAAAAATTGTTTTGAAAAATTGTTGATCGAAAAATAAAAGTAATTTTTATAAATCACTAATTTGATGTCATATGAAAGACGTCAAACGAGAGATGCAATATGGGACAGGGATTATGGAATTTTATTATCCCGTTTCCGTTTGACGTCTGACATTTCACATTTGATAACTCCTAGGAAAAAAGTAAACGATTAAAGCGCAACCTTAAGAACAGCTTTATGAACAAAGTCATCTGCAACCATTGGAGAATGTGCATCTTCGGGAAAAAATATTGCAAATGTGCCTGGTTTAAGAGTTAACCAGTTTACCGGCGTGTCAGAATATAAACCCATGTCGCTTGTTTCATCATAACTTCTTTCAAGTTGATGGCAGTCTAAAACCGATTTCCATCCAATAGTTTCTGTTCCGTTCAGAACAATTTGAATATCAACGTAATTCCGATGAAATTCCAATTTAGATTCTTCTTTCTTTCTACCTTTTTTATTAGAAACCATACAATAAACATTTTTCTTATCGACTTCGTAGGAACCTGCTTCCATTTCTATCAGTTCATTATTAACTACATATTCGAATGCAGTTGCAAAACCCGGATGCAATCGGTAATACTTATAAGCATTTTTAATTTTATCAATTATCATAATCCCTCCAATGATTTGTTTGTACTGTATTTATAATAACATGGTAATTCTAAAATTCAATTGATAGAAATCAAGTCCAGAGTAAATTCATTTGCTGAGAATAAGACAAATGAATTTTTATGTTATCATATCTTAAAAATTTCCTATTGATTTTAAACTTCAATCAGAAATTAGAAATGAGTAATCAGGAATTAGAAATCACAATTCCCAAAATACAATCACCATTGAATTGAATTTAATAAGTAGTTGTTTATAGATGCAGCAGCTTTTCTTCCAGCTCCCATTGCAAGAATAACAGTTGCTCCGCCGGTTACAATATCACCACCTGCAAATACTCCTTTTTTAGATGTCCGCATTGAGTCTTCACTAACAAGAATGTTTCCCCATTTATTAAATTCAAGGTCAGGTGTTGTTTTCTGAATTATAGGATTAGAGCCATTACCAATGGCTACAATAGCCATTTCAATATCAATAAAATGTTCTGAACCTTTGATTGGAATTGGTCTTCTTCTTCCGGAAGCATCAGGTTCACCCAATTCCATTTTTTGTAGCTTAACCTTTTTAAGCCATCCATTTTCGCCAACAAACTCAATTGGATTTTCAAGAAATAAAAATTCAATCCCTTCATCTTCAGCATGATGGATTTCTTCCTGGCGTGCAGGTAATTCTGCTTTTGAACGGCGGTAAATTATGTAAGCGTTTGCAGCTCCAAGCCGCTTTGATGTTCTGACCGCATCCATGGCAGTATTGCCGCCGCCAAAGACTGCAATGTTTTTATCTTTGCAATCGAAAATGGGAGTATCGAAATCAGGGAACTTGTAAGCCTTCATCAAATTAACTCTCGTAAGAAATTCGTTTGATGAATAAACACCGTTCAAATTCTCTCCCGGTATATTCATAAAGTAGGGGAGCCCGGCACCAACAGCTATGAAAACTGCATCGTATCCATTCGCAAGAAGTTCATCCACTGTATCTGTAAATCCAATTACTGCATTAGTCTGGAAATCAACTCCAAGTTTTCGGAGTGATTCAACTTCTGCCTTAACAATTTCTTTTGGTAAACGGAATTCCGGAATGCCGTAAACCAGTACACCACCAAGTTCATGCAATGCTTCAAAGACTGTAACATCATGACCCATCTGGATTAAATCACCAGCACAGCTTAATCCTGATGGACCACTGCCAACGATAGCGACTTTATTACCTGTCCTTGGCTTAAGCTGAGGTGCTCTTATTCCTACTTGCTCTCTTTCGTAATCAGCAACAAATCTTTCTAATCTTCCAATTGCAACGGATTCTCCTTTTTTGCCTACAACGCAAACGGCTTCACATTGTTCTTCCTGTGGACAAACTCTACCGCAAACTGCTGGAAGAGCATTATCTTCTTTAATTTTTGCCGCAGCGCCAAGATAATTTCCATCTTCAACAAGCTGAATGAAATCCCGGATTTTTACGCCAACGGGACATCCACTAATACATGATGGTTTTGGGCATTGAATACATCGCATTGCCTCAAGCTTTGCCAATTCTTCTGTATAACCCAAATTAACTTCTTTAAAGTTATGGCTTCTTTGTTCAGCATTTTGTTCAGGCATTTTTTGCCTGGGAATTTTCATTCTATCTTTTTTCGAAATTTCTTCCATATGCGATTCTTTATAAATAATACATTATATATATAATTTTTCTTAACACAATTTTATTTCTCATTCACTGGTAAAGGTCCCGCTGAGCGAGATGGGGATAGGCTTTCTAATTTACATTGATGTTTTTCACTTGCAATCTTTTCAAATCCAAGATATGATTTATTTCTTTGGATTAATAAATCAAAATCAACTTTATGTGCATCGAACTCTGGACCATCAACACAAACAAAAACTGTTTTATTATCAACTGTAGCACGGCAACCACCGCACATTCCTGTTCCATCAACCATAATTGGATTTAAGCTTACAACTGTTTTAATTCCAAAAGGTCGTGTAACTTCCGCTATAGCTTTCATCATTGGAATGGGACCAATGGCAAGCACAAAATCAATTTTCCTTCCTTCATCAATTAACGCTTTAAGTTTTTGAGTTACAAATCCATGAAAGCCATAACTGCCATCATCTGTAGTTGGATATACTTCATCGCAAATCATTTTCATTTCATCTTCAAGCATTACCAGCTCTTTAGTTCTTCCCCCAATAATTCCGATAGTGTAGTTGCCCGCCTGTTTTAATGCTACAGCAGTTGGAAAAGCAATTGCAGTTCCTACACCCCCACCGATGCTGACTGCTGTTCCAAATTTTTCTATGTGGGAAGGTTTACCGAGCGGACCAACTACATCCATTATAAATTCATTGCTTTCCAATCTATTAAGTTCTTTGGTAGTTTTTCCAATCCCCTGAACTATAATTGTAATTGTACCATTTGAATTATTTGAATCTGCAATTGTTAGTGGAATTCTTTCCCCGCCTTCTTTTATGCGGATTATTACGAATTGACCTGCTTTTCGTTTTGCTGCAATCTTTGGCGCTTCGATAACAAATTTTTTAATGTCAGGTGAAAGGAACTCGGCAGATAATATTTTATACATAGTTTACTTATGGATATTATAAAAACGTGGTGCTAATATAATTATTAAAAATAAAAATCAATAGTGTAAATATTATTGATTTTAGCTTAATAGTCTTCAGTTCCACTCTGTAAAAAATTATTTATACTAAAAAGAAAGTGGTTTTAGTAAAATGGATATATAGGAATAGAGGTATAAGGGAATAGGGGTATATAGGCATTATTCACGTTTTATACCTCTATACCTTTATAACTTCTATACCCAACATCTCTATTAAATATAAATCACCTAAAAGAATCTAAAACTAATTTATTTCAGGTATGATTAAATGTTTTAGTGATTAAATCGATTCATTCAAGTTGATTTTGTCAGGTTAAATAATTATTTAGCAAACAACTTTATAAAAATTGATGACCAATGAAGTTCAAACATTCAGATTCAGGAAGTCCATTTGAAAATTACAGGCAGATAGTTGGATTCTTTTTAGGTCCAGCTCTTTTTCTTTTTATTATTCTAATCCCAACACCAGAAAGTTTTATTGCAATTGCCAAGAAAGCGTTGAATGTTACTGAAGCAACTGCAGAAGTTTTAAATGTTGCTTACTCATCCAAAGTAGTGCTTGCATTGCTACTTCTTATGATTGTTTGGTGGATTACTGAAACAATCCCAATTCCTGTTACTTCATTATTACCAGGAATTATACTTCCAATTTTTCATGTTACTGGATTAGTTGGTGGTAAAGCGTTTATTTTCGATTCTAAAAATATTTTTATGAATTATGCCAATCCAGTTATCTTTCTTTTTCTTGGGGGTTTTCTTCTTGCCGCCGCAATGCAAAAAGTTGGTTTAGATAGAAGATTTGTTTTGTACATTTTAACCAGGGGAAAGCTGGCTAACAATACAAAATTGATCGTACTGGCATTTATTTCTATTACTGCTTTTATTTCAATGTGGGTTTCGAATACTGCAACAGCAGCAATGCTACTTCCACTTGGACTTGGTATTTTATCGCAAGTTGGAATTAAGGGATCTGATTCTAATTTTGGAAAATCTTTAATGCTGGGAATTGCTTGGGGAGCATCGATTGGTGGAGTTGGAACAATCATCGGAACACCACCAAATGGAATTTGTGTTTCTATTTTAAGCAGCACTGGATTAGCTAAAATAAACTTTATAGATTGGATGAAATTCGGCATTCCATATGTTTTTATTTTTGTACCGGTTGCATGGTTCATTTTAACAAAACTTTTTCCACCGGAAATTAAAGCAATTCTTGGTGGAAGAGAAATGTTAGTTGAAGAAAGAAAAAAACTTGGGAAGTTAAGCAAAGAAGAAAAATTAACTATAATTGTTTTTGCTATAGCTGTGTTTCTCTGGATATCAAATCCATTCTGGGATTTTATATTACCAGTTTCAATCGTACAAAAGCTAAGTACTTTTGATGAATTTGTTGTTGCGTTGTTTGCTGCAATTCTTTTGTTTGTTATTCCAGTTGATCTGAAGAAACAGAAATTTGTTCTTACCTGGTCAGATGCAAAATTTGTTGATTGGGGAACTCTACTTTTATTCGGTGGTGGTATTGCACTTTCTGATGCAATGTTTAAAACCGGTTTGGCAAGTTGGATTGCTACCTCTTTTGTTGATTTCATCGGAACTCCTTCGCCTGTAATACTTTTATTTTTAATTGTACTGATGATCGATCTTCTTTCAGAAGTAACTTCTAACACTGCTGTTGTTACAATGATGATTCCGATAATGATCTCAATTGCCAAAGGGATTGGTGCAGATCCGATTACTCTTTCTATCGGTACCGCTTTAGCCGGATCGCTTGGATTTATGCTGCCGGTTGCTACACCTCCAAATGCTTTAGTTTATGGAACAGGTTATATTAAAATTAAGGATATGGTTAAAGGTGGTTTTCTATTGGATATTTCCGGTTGGCTGATTGTAATTTTTGTAATTTATGTTTTCGCGTATAAGATATTTGGAATAGTATCTTTCTGAGAGATGCTGAATTCTTATCTTACATAAAAGTTAAAGTTCAGTCTTAATCTTGCTCTTACTCTTCATCTTAATATACTTTAAAATTTAAAAGAAGAGTAGGAGTAAGAGCAGGATCAAGAATCTTTTAATAAGAACCTCGTTGGATTAGCTAATTCCTAAAATTTAAGTCTCAATTAGAAATTTCGTTCGCTGTTTCCCATCATCATCAATCCTGTTACCGTCTGCGTCAACTTCAATTATTTCACCCAAATTCAAATCCTTAAGTTGATTTTGCAAAATATTTTTATCACCGACAATAACTATCACCAATTCATTTTCAAAAATGTTTTCATTGGCAGAAAGAATTGCTTCTTCCAAAGAAACTTTAGTAATGTTTTCAATATATGTATTGAAGTAATCATCGGGCAGAGAATGGATTACTTTGTTGGTTAAGTTTCTTGCAACATGTCCGTATGTTTCAAACAGCGATGGATATTTCCGGATGATAGAAGCTTTGGCAAGTTCCAGTTCAACTAAACTTATTTGTTCTTTTATTCCTTTCAATTCTTTAAGAATTTCCTTTACTGCGTCTGAAGTGTTTTGGTTATTTACAGAAGTGCTTACAGAAAAATGAGCAGCATCCTTGTTGTAATTAAAAGATGAATGAGCACCGTAAGTGTAACCTTTCTTTTCCCGCAGGTTAATGTTAATCCTGCTTGTAAATTGACCACCGAGAATCATATTCATAATTTGCTTTGAAAAATAATCTTCGCTTTTTCTAGGAGAAGAGATTTGTCCAATTCTAATTTCGCTTTGTGCTGCTGCATCTTTATGAACAAAATATATTTTTGTTGCTGTCTTTACAGAAGGAATAATTTTAAATGAAGTGAGGGGAGAAGTTCTCCAACCGTTTAAATATTCATGAAGTTCTTTTTGAAGTTCAAATTTTTCAATATTTCCAACAACAACCAAAGTAGAATTATTGGGAATAATGAATGCTTGATAGAATTTTTTTAAATCATCATTTTCAATTTTCTCCACAGTATCATTAAAACCACTTTCAGGAAAAGAATATGGATTTTCTTCACCATATAACATTTTTTCAAAAACTGTAGAAGCAACATAGGAAGGTTCATCTTTTGATTGAAGTATTCTTACAATCGTTTTTCTTTTCTCACGTTGGAAATCATTTTCATCTAAACGCGGATTTATGATTACATCTGCAAACAGTTTCATCGAACGTGGTAAATTTTCTGTAAGAGTTAACAGCGAAACGTAAATGGAATCCTGGTCCGAAAAAACCTGTAGAACAGAGCCGAGCAATTCAATTTCATTATTTAATTGAAGAGAGTCGTATTCTCCGGCACCTTCATCAAGCATTGCTGCAAGCAAGTTAGACAATCCCTTTTTATCTGCTGGATCATATTTGCTTCCAGCTTCAACAACAAGGTTCATTTGTATTATTGGAAGAGTTTCTTTTCTAACAAATAAAATCTTTAATCCGTTTTCAAGTTCAAATTTTTCTATCTCTGGTAGATGGAAAGTAATCTCTTTTACAGGTGATGGTTTTATTGTTCTAAATTGGTTCATTTAAATTCCTTCAGATTCAGATGAAATTTTCGGTACTACTTTTAACTCAACATAAGGTTTAAGTAAATATTCTTTTGCAACATTTTTTATTTCCTCACGGGTAACCTGGTTGTATCTGTCCAAATCCTGCCGGAAGGAATCTGGTTCGTTCAAAAAGAAATTGTATTCGTTTATTCTATCAACAAGGTTTTCCAGATTTTGCATTGAATAGATGAATGAAGATTTAATCCCATTTTTTGATCTTGTCAATTCTGAATCAGTAATTCCTTCAGCAATTAGTTTGTTTATTTCAATAAAAATTTCTTCTTTAAGTTTATCAAGCGAAATTCCCGGTTTGGCAGTGGCAACAATTATAAAGCTGCCGCTTAACTTTGCTGAGTATTGATAAACTGAAATTTGCTGTGCAATTTCTTTTTCAAAGACAAGACTCTTGTGAATTCGTGCATTCTTAGAACCGCCGAGAACATCAGCAAGAATTTCTAATCCCGTATCATCTTTTGAGAAGGCGATTGCCGAATGCCATGCTAAATATAAGCGTGGAAGTTGAACATTATCTTCGTGCATGATTGAAATGTTTTTTCCAAGGTTAGCGATTGGCATTTTGATATCCGGTAATTCATTCCCTTTAGGAATTGAACCAAAGTAAAGCTCGATTAATCTTTTTGCTTCATCAATGTCAAACTCACCACCAACAACCAGTGTGGAATTATTTGGTGAATAATAGTTCCGGAAAAAGTTTTCAACATCTACCAATTTCATACTTAAAATATCTTTCATCCATCCTATTGTTGGCGCGTGGTAGGGATGATCGTTAGGATAAAGGTTGGAAAACAAAATTTCCCATGCTAAACCATAAGGCGCATTATCGTAACGCTGAAGTCTTTCATTTTTAACAACATCAATCTGGTTTGTTAATTTTTCCTGATCCAATGAAGGCAATAGAAATCCCATTCTGTCGGATTCAAGCCATAAGGCAAGCTCTAAAAAATTTGAGGGAACTGTTTCATAATAGTTTGTTCTATCCAGGCTTGTTGAACCATTCAAGTTTCCGCCGGCTTCCTGAATGTATTGGAAGTGCATTTGTTTTGGAATATTCTGCGATCCTTGAAACATCATATGCTCAAATAAATGAGCAAATCCGGTTTTTCCATTTGGTTCATTTGCCGAACCGACATGATACCAGAGATTAACAGCTATAAGCGGAAGATTTTTATCCTGAAAAAGAATTACTTCCAATCCATTTGCCAGTTTATATTTTTCGTACTCGATTTTAAGAATGTCCTTCATTTTGCTTTCGTTAGATTATTAAATAAAAATATGGAGTTCAATATACCTGATAACAGTTATTTTAAGCAAGAAGTTTAATCTTAATTTCAACTTTATTTGGTTAGTGATTAAATTAAATGTTATGTGATAAAAATTGTTCAATTGCTAAATTGCATAACTGTTTGCAACAATTTATCTTTGGCTTTAGCAATTCGACAGTGTGTAATAATTCATGAATTAGCTAATTATTTTTTAGATCGGGTTTTGAATAGTTCTGTATTAGGAGCAATCATGACTGAAATAATTCCAGTTGAGCTAATCGAAAAGAAAATTTTGTTGATACGAAATCAGAAATTTCACCTTTTTTTGTAAAAATCTAAAGGAATAAATTAATACTTTTTACTTCAACAAAAATTCAATCCTTTCTAACTTACCATCAATATTTTGTCTTGGATATACATCGAAAATTTTACAAAGCAAAGGATAGATATCTATATTCCAGATTGTGCCGGTTTGGTAACCCGATTTAAAATCTGGACCAATTGCATAGAAAATACCATGCATATCTGTGTTGTTATTATCGTAACCATGGTTTCCACCAACAGATTTTTTTTCCATCCAGGATGCGGATTTATTATCAACCAGAGACCAACCAATATCGGCAATAACAATGATGGAAGAAATAAAAGGATGGGAAGAAAAATGATAATATTCCGGCATCTCTTCCTTTTTATAAACTTTATAATGATCTTCCTTTTCTTTCAGATTTCTATACGTTACTTCTAAGTTTTCTTTGGATGGTTCAATCATCATTACCGGACCATCTCCCTGGATTTTATTTCCTTGTCCGATAATGTTTTCTATATTAACAACCCTGGAATTGCTTATATCAGTCATTCCATGATCTGAAAGTATTATTACATCCGTACTATCAAGCATATTTATTTTTTTTAGTTGTGTAAAAAGAAATCCCACAATGCTATCAAGGTGCTGAATAGCAATATTAACCTGGGTAGATGTTGTCCCAAATTTATGTCCTTTCGAATCTGTTTCATCAAAGTACAAAGTTATAAAATGAGGACGTTCATTATAAGGAAGTTTAAGCCAATTTATAACTCCATCAACTCTTTTATTGTAATTTCTTTTATGTTCATAGGTTTCAAAGTAAGTAGGGTGCCGGTAAGACAATTTCATTTCTGAACCGGGCCAAAAGTAGCTGGCTGTTTTTATTCCTTGTCTTTCTGCAGTTTCCCAAAAAGGTTCACCCAAGTACCATCTTGCATTAGTAACTGCGCTTGTATCGCCAATTGAATACTCTTCATTTCTGAATGGATCTTCAAATTCATTTTGAATTATTCCATGATTTTGAGGATACATACCTGTAATTATTGAAAGATGATTTGGAAAAGTTTTTGAGGGGAACGAAGGACGAAGAGATAATGCAGAAACGCCATTCTTTTTTATAAAATCTAAATTCGGAGTCAGATTTCTGTTTGTATAATCCCACCGAAATCCATCAAATGAGACTAAAATTAAATAAGGTTTACTTTTGGCAGAAGATAAATCATTACAAACAAATACAAATAATACAATCCAAAGCAGAAAAATAGTTCTATCAAATTTTCTAATATTCATAATTATCACTCAAATTTTAATTCTTTTTTTTAAAAGGATATTGGCGAATGAAAAATAACAAAAATTTAACTTTACTTTTATAATTTTTGCCTCTAATTTACCCAAGCAATTCTAAACAATTAATGGACTTGAGAAATATATTTTGGCTAAAAGTTATTTTATTTTCAGTTCATCTAACGAGAAAAGACTATTCATATCTCGGGATATTTCTATCAGTTTTAATAATTTGGAAAAATCATTTTTCACAAAACTTATATCATTAACTAAATAAGGAGAGGTATATGAGTATGGTTACAAGAAAGATTTCATTAGTTATATTCCTGTTGTTTTTAATTAGTTGCATTGCATATGGGCAGGGATTAACAACTGCCGCTATGAATGGCGTTATTGCTGATAAGGATGGTAATTCTTTAGCTGGGGCAACAGTTGTGGCACAGCATGTTCCTTCTGGTACACAATTCGGAACCACAACTCGATTAAATGGTTCATGGAATTTACTAAACCTTCGTGTTGGTGGTCCTTATGCACTTAAGGTTTCTTTTGTCGGTTATAAAACTCAGACTATTGAAAACATTGATCTTAAACTTGGACAAAATCTTAGAGTCGATTTTACGCTTGCAGAAGAAGCGGTTCAACTTAGTGGTGTAAGTGTTACAGCAGAAAGGAACGCAATTCTTAGTACATCACGAACTGGTGCATCTACTAACATTGATTTAGGTCAGATCAAAGCATTCCCAACTATTTCAAGAAGTTTCTCAGATTATGCTAAGTTCACACCACAAGTTTCTGGAAGTGGTAATTCAGAAAGAGGAGGATATGCTGCAGGAAGAAATAACCGTTATAATAATATTCAGATTGATGGTACACAATACAATGATTTATTTGGATTAGGAACCACTGGTGCACCTGGAGGACAGGCTTTTACTAACCCAATTAGTTTGGATGCAATCCAGGAATTTCAGGTTGTTATTGCTCCTTACGATGTTAGGTACGGAGGTTTTACTGGTGGAGGTGTAAACGCAATCACGCGAGCTGGCACTAACAATTTTAGTGGTTCCGCATATTATTTTGGAAGAAATCAGAACTTTGTTGGTATTAGTCCCGATGCTTTACGCGCAAAATTAAGCAAGTTCACAGAATATCAAACTGGTTTTAGAATTGGTGGACCTATATTAAAAGACAAAATGTTTTTCTTTTTAAATGGTGAATTAACTAAACGCAACTCACCTACTTCACAAATATCATTAACACAAAGTTCTGTAAAAAATGCTGAAACATTAGCAATTGATTTTGCAAATATTCTAAAGAATCAATATGGATATAATCCTGGAAGTTACAGCGATATGACTTTGGAAAGACCATCTGGTAAATTATTCGCACGGTTAGATTTTAATATTTCTGATAATCATAAATTAACTTTGCGCGATAATTATGTTAATGCTTCGGATGATATTACTGGTTTAAGCATTACTAATCTTATATTCTCCAGCAGAAACTATAAATTTAAAAGTACAACCAATTCTGCTGCTGCACAGTTGATGAGCACTTTCGGTAACAACATGTCTAATGAGTTTATTGTTGGGTATACTACAATCCGCGATAAACGTGAAATACCTGGCAGCCCATTTCCTCAAATAGATGTAAGACAGTTTTCCAATCTTACCTTATCTGCCGGTACTGAACAATTTTCGGGCGCAAATAAATTAAATCAGGATATTATTGAAATTACAGATAACTTTTCCTATCTGTGGGGCAACCATGTTTTTACAATTGGTACTCACAATGAATTTTTCAAATTCTTTAACTTATTTGTTCGTAATTACTATGGCTACTATGTTTTTGACAACCTGGATAGCTTGAGAAATGGACATCCAACAAGTTATGAACATTCATATTCACCTACGGGTGATCCTGAACCGGCTGCAAAATTTAATGCAGTACAATTAGGCGGTTATATTCAGGATGAATGGAGAGTTTCACCTAATTTAAAATTAACACTTGGTGTTAGGGTAGATGTTCCTTCCTTCCCGGATAAACCAGCAACAAATGATTCTGTTGCAAAATATTTTGGTTCTCTGGGATATGGAACGGACATTGTTCCTAAATCAAAATTATTGTTCTCGCCACGCGTCGGATTTAATTACGATGTTATGGGAGACCGCTCAACATTATTACGTGGTGGCGTTGGAATATTTACTGGACGAATTCCTTACGTTTGGATTTCAAACCAATATGGTAACACAGGTATTCTGTTAAATGAAACTACTGGCGATAAAACTACTCCGTTTATAACCGATGTAACTAAGATACCCGTGGCTGGTTCGAAGGGTGTTAGTGCAAGCAAAAGAGCGGAAATCAATTTGTCAGATCCAGATTTGAAAATGCCTCAATTGCTAAGATTTAACTTAGGATTTGATAAACAGCTTCCGTTTGATTTTGTTGGAACTGTGGAGTTATTATATTCCAAATCAATTAATGATATGATTTATCAGGATGCTAATATTGGAAAGGCAACTGGTAATTTATACGATGGAAGACCGATATATACAAAACCAGTTAGTTCAGCAAACTTTACTAGAGTTATGGTAATTAAGAATACAAGCAAAGGTTACCAATATAGCTTATCTGTACAATTACAGAGACAAGGATTTAAGGATGGAGTATATGCTAACGTAGGCTATACATATGGAAGAGCTTTCGATCAGAATAGTGTTGTATCCAGTCAGGCTCGTTCACAATACAGATTCAATCCAATTGATGGCGACCCTAATGACCCTAAATTAACCAGATCTAATTTTGAAGTTAGACATCGTCTTTTTGTTGCTCTTTCATACATAGCACAGTTTGCAGAGAATTGGAATACAACATTCTCTTTATTCATTAATGGTCAATCGGGACGTCCATTTGCTTATACTTATTCAGGTGATATTAATAAAGACGGACATGATGGAAATGATCTTATCTATATTCCAAAAGACAAAAATGATATATACTTAGGTTCTATTGATAAAACCACTAAGGCTTTTGTATCTGCAAGCGCTTCTAATTATGATGCTTTGGACAGATACATTGGAAGAGATGATTATTTGAAAGATCACCGTGGGGAAATTGCTGAGCGCAATAGTAATGTTGAACCTTGGTTTACCGAAGTAGATTTAAGAATCGCTCAGAATATTCCAATATTTGCAAGTCATAGTTTTGAATTGACTCTTGATTTATTAAATGTTCTTAACTTGCTAAATCCGGATCAATGGGGATGGGTAAAAACAGTTAATTATACTGATAATCTTATAACTTATGTCGGTGATGGAAAGGTAAATGCTGGAACTCCACAAGAAAAAACTGTTCAAGTATTTAGTTTTAAAGATAAACCAAATCCATATCAGAAAGACAATATTCTTTCCCGCTGGCAAATGCAGTTGGGTATCCGATATTCTTTCTAAACTTTATTCTTTTCTCAATTCTAAAGCCCCTGGAATAATCCCGGGGCTTTTTAATTATAAAAATTAAATTCTCAAAAAACATATTGAATTAATAAATCAAACAATTATTTTCCATCATCCATCATCCATCATCCATCATCCATCATCCATCATCCATCACCCATCACCCATCACCCATCAACGCATTTTTCATTTACTATTTCTTTTTGTAGTTTAGCAACAACATTTGGAGAATTTTCATTGATCGATAATATCATATCCTTAAAAGAAAAAATTAAAAAGATAAAACTGATAATTACAGATATAGACGGCGTGTGGACCGATGGCGGTTTATACTACACAACAGACGGCTTAGTAATGAAAAGATTCCAGGTGAAAGATGGAATGGCAGTAAACCTTCTTAAAGAAAAAGGAATTGAAATTGCTATTGTAAGTGGAGATGCTTCTGAGATTGGTATAGTGAGAGGACAAAAATTAAAGATAGATCTGCTTTATAAAAATGTATTGGATAAGAAAAAGGTTTTAGACGAAATTTGTCAATTAAGAAATTTGAAATACGAGAATATTGCATATATCGGTGATGATGTAAATGATCTGGAGGCGCTAAAAGTTGTTTCAATATCAGCGGCACCTTCTGATGCAGTTAAAGAAGTGCTGTCAGAAGTTGATTATGTTTCTTCCAGGAAAGGTGGTGAAGGCGCATTTAGGGACTTTGCTGATTTAATTATCTCCAATCTTGATAAATAATATTGAGGAATAAAATGAAAAAATATCTGTTAATCATTGTTTATTTATTGTCAGGATGTTTGTCAGCTCAAACCAAATTTGAAAGTATTAATAAAGAAATATTTGCGGGCAATTTTACAAACGCAACTAAAATGATTGATTCAGTTATTGCAAACACTGCTTCGCTTAATTCCCTTGAAAAGTATGATTTAGAATTTGAGAAGGATAAGATGAACAGAGTCCGTTTGGATTTTAATAAAACTAAAGATGATGTTATTCCATACATTAAAAAATACTATCCAGAAGTAAATGAAACTATGCTGGAGAAATGGGAAAAAGATAAATCACTTGAATGCAAAATAATTGATGGACAGAAAAAATATTTTGCTCGGGCGGCTTCAAATCTTTTTTTAATCAATAAGGAAGCTAAGCTGCAGAAAGAAAAAGTAAATGGTAAAACGGTTGACAAATTGGATGAATTTTTACTAAAACATATTCCGGAAATTATTGATCAGTCAACCAAACTTAATAAACAAATTGTTGTACCTATTAAAATGCGAATCAAATATTCTCTTACCGTTCTTCCAAACACTGTTCCCGATGGTGAAATTATCAGATGTTGGTTACCTTTTCCGCGTGAAGGGAGTAAAAGACAAACAGAAATAAAATTGATTTCCATTAATGAAGATAATTATATAGTTGCCGATAATAAAAATCTTCAAAGAACTGTTTATTTAGAGAAGAAAGTAGAAAAAGATCAACCAACAACTTTTCTAATGGAATTGGAATATACCTGCTCCTCTGAATGGTTAAATATTGATCCTCTAAAATTAAAATCTTACGATATCAATTCTGAACTCTATAATAATTTTACAGAAGAACGTCCACCACATATTGTTTTTACAGATGAAATAAAGAACCTATCAAAAAAAATAGTTGGAGACGAATCTAATCCATTTCTTAAAGCAAGAAAAATTTTCGAATGGATTAACGACACCAAACCATGGGCAAGTGCAAGAGAATATTCTACTATCGAGAACATTTCTGATTATTGTTTAGCAAATTGTCATGGCGATTGCGGAATTAAAACTTTGTTATTCATGACGTTAGCTCGTTACAATGGAATTCCAACACATTGGCAGAGCGGTTGGATGATGCATCCACCAGAAGTAAACCTGCACGATTGGTGCGAAGCTTACTTTGAAGGTTATGGTTGGATTCCAGTTGATCAATCTTTTGGATTGCAGAATTCTGATGATCCAAAAGTAAAATATTTTTATTTGGGTGGAATGGATTCGTATCGCTTAATTGTTAATGATGAATATTCTCAACCATTATTCCCGGCTAAAATTTATCCTCGCAGCGAAACTGTAGATTTCCAGCGCGGAGAAGTTGAATGGCGTGGTGGCAATCTTTACTTTGATAAATGGGATTATCATATGGAAGTGGAGTATTTAGAAAATTTGTAAAAATAATCCGGACCAGTTCTTTATTAAGAAATAGTTATATTACCAATAAAAAATAAGCTTAAATGGAAAAGCAGGAAATCATTAAATATTGGATAGAAACCTCTGAGAACGATTTAAAATCTTCATCCACTATTTTTGAATCTGGTAAATATGACTGGACTCTATTTATTGCTCATCTTGCATTAGAAAAATTATTGAAAGCTTACTGGGTAAAAAATAACAATACACTAATTCCACCCAAAACACATAATCTGGCAAAAATTGCAGTTGATGCTAAGCTCAATTTAACAGACGAGGAGAAAATCTTTTTACTGGAAGTTAACGAATTTAATATTGAAACTCGTTATCCCGATTATAAGTTTGAATTTTATAAAAAATGCACGAGAGAATTTACGGAGAACTATTTGCAAAAAATTAAAGAGTTTTACAAATGTATTCGCAAGAAAATATAAATCAGATAATAAAAAAGTTGATAGAATTCATTTCTGAAGAATTGGAAATCAAAGGTGTTTACCTCTTTGGTTCATATGCCAACGGGAATCCTGAAGATTATAGCGATATTGATTTAGCAATTATATCTGATGATTTTGATGGCGATCGTTTTTCTGATAGAAAAAGACTTAACAAGTTCATTATTAAAACATCTCTCGATATTGAAATACATCCATTCAAGACCAAAGACTTTTCAACTGATAATCCTTTTGTTACGGAAATCATTAGAACAGGGAAGAAAATTGTTTAAACTCATTAAGTTGAGTGGCGTGGTGGCAATCTTTACTTTGATAAATGGGATTATCATATGGAAGTGGAGTATTTAACTGACGACAAAAAGTAATTCTCTGAATCGGGGAATGGACGAAACGGAGAAGCGGTAACTTGGAGATCCATGAAATTTCATTTGTCCTAGAGTTTCCCAATCTCCCCATCACCGATTCTCCCGCTCTCCGATTCACACAATTATTTGACAATGCTACCATAAACTTCCCTTGACTTTCATCTCCTAAAATTATAATATTAGTGGGCAAATGTTCACTAATATTCAAAATGAAAATAATCAAACTAAATACCGATCCCGCTCTGATTGAGATGGAAAAATACCATTTACCGCAGGATAGACAGAAGGTAAAGAACATCTCCAGCTTTCATCCACCTCTGCCCCGCAGGACGGATAAGGTTAAGTTTGATATTTATGATTACGAAATGCTCTTCAACGATGAAGATACCGCCAAGCTTATTCGCGAAGGGAACACGATCGGATGTTTTTATATTGAATCGCCCGGAATGCGCTCGCTTCTTAAACGCCTTGAGGTCAGTAATTTTGAAATGCTTACTGCCGCAAGTTCGGTCATTCGTCCGGGAGTTGCAGAAAGTGGAATGATGCAGGAGTTTATTGCCCGCCACAAAGATCCCAAACGCAGAAAATATTTGGTGCCGGAGATGGAACTATATCTTGGCGAAACTTACGGCGTGATGATCTATCAGGAAGATGTAATCAAAGTTGCTCATCATATTGCAGGGCTTACGTTGGAAGAAGCTGATCTGCTCCGCCGTGCGATGAGCGGCAAGATGCGCTCGCACGAAGCTATGAAAAGATTAACCGATAGATTTTTCTTTTGCAGTAAACAGAAAGGACTTAAAGATGAAGTGGCAAAAGAGCTCTGGCGGCAGATAGAATCGTTTGCAGGATATTCGTTCTGTAAGGCGCACAGCGCATCGTTTGCATTGCTGTCTTATCAGGTTGCGTTTCTTAAGGTGCATTATCCCGCCGAGTTTATGTCGTGCGTTCTAAGCAACCAGGGTGGATTTTATTCGCCTGCAGTTTACATTCAGGAGTGCAAACGGCTTGGACTTGAAGTAAAACTGCCTTGTGTAAACCACAGCAATTATGAGTACACCGGCGAAGGAAAAACTGTCCGCATCGGTTTAATGGCGATTAAAAATTTTTCCCGCACTTCCGGCGAGAAAATTATTGTTGAAAGGGAAGAGAACGGCAGGTATGTTTCGTTGGCGGATTTCCTGGTTAGAGCAAGAATAGCTTATGAAGAAACAGCGCTTCTTATCCGCTGTGGTGCAATGGATTGTTTTAAACTTACACGCCCCACACTTATGCGCCTGCTGGATGTTTATCTTCACCACAGAAAAATTCTTAATGATGGTTACAATGATTTATTCCTGAAGGAAACTTTCAAGTTGGAGGAGGAAGTGGTAACCGATATTAATTACAGCATCGAAGAAATCTGCGCAATTGAATATGAAACATTTGATTATATGATAAGCAAACATCCGCTGGAATTTTTTAGTGAGTGGATAGAACAGCCCGCCATTATTAAAGCGGCGGATATGATGAAGTACAATGGCAGAAAAATTAAAATGATTGGCTGGTATATGACTTCGAAGCGCATCAAAACGAAGAACGGCGAAATAATGAAATTCCTTTCGCTTGAAGATTTGACCGGAACGTTTGAAGCAGTGATCTTTCCGAAAACATATTTCCGATATGCCGAAGCAACTCTTTCGATGGGACCATATTTGGTTGAAGGAAAAGTTGATGCCGAGAATGGACACAATCTTATTGTCGAGAAGCTTGAAGTTCTTTCATCAATAGGTGTGAAGTCGATAACTCAAAAAGACAGCTCGGAAAATAAATACTATGGTGATGTTGAGAAGATTCACGAAGATGAATTTTACGTGGTGAGTTCGTTAGATCAGGAACAACTTAAGAAAGCATATCTTTAATTGCTGATTTGAGATTGCTGATTGTGGAATGAAAAACCTGTACTCCGAAATCAGAATTCTGAAATCATTTGTAGTTTGTAAATTGAGTTGGAAAAGTTAAGTCAGCCTCTTTAACCATTTTTATAACTTCTTGCAGATCGTCTTTTTTAGCGCCGGTAACACGAATAATTTCATCCATTATCTGGGAATTAACTTTTAGTTTAGCATCTTTAATCATCTTTACTATTATTTTAGCATTGTCTTTAGAAATTCCACTTTGAAGATCTATTTTTTGTTTCAGTCGGCCGTTTGCTGCTGGTTCGGGTTCACTGAATTTCATAGACTTTAAAGAGAGTCCGCGTTTAATAAATTTTGTTTGAAGAATATCAATTGAAGCTTTTCGGGAATAATCATCCTTTGTATTGATGTTAATTAGCTTGTCCTTTTTGTTTAACTCGAGAGTAGTATTGGAATCTTTCAAGTCGTAACGCTGATGGATTTCTTTGATTGCCTGGTTAAGCGCATTATCAACTTCTTGAAAGTCAATTTCAGAAACAATGTCGAATGAACTTTGTGCCATAGCTTTTTATCCTAATTTAAATTTCTAAATTATAAAGTCTGGTTGAAGTAATTTAACTAAACTAAAAATTAATCATTATACTTCTTTACAGTATATAAACTGTAAAACTCATTGTCGGGGCGAGTGTCCCGACTTAGTCGGGAGAACCACCGACTTTCCCGATTTCTGATCGGGATGCTCTAACCGGATTTAATTATTTTTTCAATGAACAATTTACTTTTTGAACTCTTAAGTTTCCTTTCAAACTTCATAGCTTCTGACCTTGTGGTGAATTCTTTAGAATAAACTACTGTCCAGGGTTTTCCAGTTTTAGTGAAATTGGAATAACCTGAATTATGATCATTGATTCTTCTCTCCAGGTTATTTGTTTGTCCAATATAATATTTATCAACTGATGAGCTGTGAAGTATGTAAACCGTAAAACTCATTGTCGGGGCGAGTGGATTCGAACCACCGACCTCCTGGTCCCGAACCAGGCGCTCTAACCGGACTGAGCCACGCCCCGAAAATAAAGAATATATTTTCAATCGATAAAAGTTAAAAACTATCGAACCACCGACTTTCCTGATTTCTGATCGGGACGCTCTAACCGGACTGAGCCACGCCCCGAAAATAAAGAACATATTCTTAAAAAATTGTTTAAGAAAAATAAAAACTGATCGAAATATATTAAGTTTATTTATCAATGAGAAATCTTAACGCGGATATTTCTAGAATTTAATCTTGGATATTTAAGTCTAAATTTATATCTTGCGTAAAGTTTTTCTCAGTTAATTATTTGTTAATCGAACTAGGGTTTTGATGAAACGAGATAATTTACTATTTATAATCATTATTGTTTTATTATTCTGCATTACTAACAATTCATTTTGCCTCTCATCTCCAAAATGGACGGCGGAAGTATATTACGTCTCTGATTCAACAGCAAACATTTATATTGCACCGTTTCTGGATTCTACCGTTGTTGGAAAATTAAAATATCTGGACAAGTGTATAATAATAATTAACGAAGATAATTCAAATCTCTTTGGATGGCGGCAAGTTGTTTATCCTATTAGTGGTTTTATTCAAGAAAAATTTCTGTTTACTCCAAAAGAAAAAACCGCCTATTTAAATCACCTCGGATATGAAGATTATGAAAATGAAAAATCTCAGTGGCATATACTTATAAAATTCTGCCGACGAAATTATTGTTATATAAAAGAAAAACCGGATTTTCAATCTACAAATATTGGAATTATTGAGAAACGAGAAAAATTGGTAATTGTTGAAGAAAGCAATTTTAATAATCAGGTTTGGTCAAAAATTATTTTTCCAGTTACCGGTTATGTTTTATCGGAAGACATTACTTCTGATTTAGGAAGCTTTACTGTTGGAGTTGGAGCTTCATATGGAATAGGAAATGTTCCTTATGAAAAAAACTTTAGTAATATGAAAGATCCATTAGGAGGTTTTATAGATTTTTCCCAAACCAATGGAAATTTTAGTCTTAGATTCGGATATAACTATGCTGAATCCAATATTTCTAAATATATTTTAAAAACGCAACTTATATATTCGCATATCACTTACACTTTCCTTCGCACCATTAAAGATCATCTGAATTTATATATACTTGCCGGGGGAGGTTACTGGTTGGCAAGTTTTCAAAACAAAAAATACGGCACATCATTTCCCTATTTTCCACTTGATAAAGACAAAGGTATAGGTTATTTGGTTGGAGGCGGTTTAATTATTAACATCTTCGGTTTCTTTATTGATGGTCAGTATATTTTTCTTGGTTCAAAAATGGCAGTATTTGGGAAAGAACCTTTACCAGGTGAATTCACAAATCAATATAAATTATACCCCGGTTCTAATCAGGTGAACTTAACGCTGGGATATAGATTTGTTTTTTAATAAAATAAAAAGAGCTCCGAAATGAAAATATCACCTCGTTTAAAAAAAGCGAGTGAGGTTGCTTTTATTATCCTCATATCTTTATGGGGAGGATGTGTAAAGGAAAATTTTGTTGAACCAAAGGATCCTTTTGAACAACAACAATTAAATCCTGATGCACGTGTAATAACTTTAGGTAGTGGAAAAAGTGCCTTAACCTTAAAGACCAATCCTGAAAATATTATTGAAACAGAAAATGGGATAAGAATAAAAGGAAGTTTGTTTATTGCCAATACCAAATATGGTGATATGCCTCTATCTACGGGTGATTTTTCTCTATTTAAAGACACTACAAGATTAGCAAAAGGAACTTCTGACGATTTTTTTTCAGGTCTTAATGGATTTGCATTAACTGATATTCCGCATGAAGGACTATTAAAAGATTTCAAAATGCTTGGAATGTCAGCCGCAGACTTCGGATTTAAAAAAGGGAGTGAGTTTGAAACAGGAGCTTTCCAGTGGCCTGTAAATGAAGACCGATACTATTTCTATTATGAGGATGCAAACAACCCATTGCAGGCAGAACTTGAATCATCATCTTTTTTTAATTTAAAAAAGATTGCAATTGATCCTACTGATCCATTTGTTTTTTTTACATGCGATTTTAGCGGAACAAAATTAGGCGAACTTAAAGATATTGGATTTGGTGTATCGGTTCAGGGATACCTTCCTTTTGTTCCGGCAGTTACTATCGGCGGTATTACAGGTTTTAATGGCAACCTGTTCCTTACCGGAACAATTCCAATAAAAAAATACCAGGTTGCATTTACTGGAGAAGCATGCGTAGGATTTAATTCCGGAGATCCGCAAGGAATACGAAAATTTTTCCAGGGTAAAGAAAATAATTTTAACCTTGGTATGAATGGTAAATGTACTTTAGACAATGAGATTCTCGATTTCCTTAATGTTGAAGTAGTTCTTGGTCAAGCTACATTAACTCTTAGTGTTAAAGAATCCGGTGATACACAACTTAAGTTTGCTGGAATACGGGAAACACCTCCTTCAAAAGTAAGTGATTTTTTATATGAAATCATCGGTCAGGATTGGGATTTTCTTGATTACATTTTACCTTATGAACAGAAAGAAACATTTTATGGAACTATTGGCAATAAATTATCTGAATGGGAATTAGGATTTAAGATGGAATCAAGTTTAAATCTTCCCGGAGATATTCATTTAGAAATGGGTAAAACCCAGTTAGAATTAACAACTTCTCACATGTATTTTTTAGGGCAAGCAGTTGTTTGCGGGTTTACTAATATTGGTGTTGAAGGCTATGCAGATAGAACCGGTAGTTTTAAACTTATGGGTTATGCAAAAAATAGTTTCCATGCAAAAGCCGGTAAGCTATCTATTGGATATGATCTTGGAATGTCAGTTTCACTTGCACTTGTTGATAAAGTATTTTCATTTACCGGGGAATTTCACTTTAGGGGTGAAGCCTGTTTGGGAAAACTTTGTGCTTCAATTTCTGTAAAAGGAAGCGTAGTAATTGCTACTGATGGAACATTTACAGTTTGCTTCTCAATTGGAATAGGAAAATTAGGTTTTGATGTTTGTATAGATTTTACAAAAGAAAATACAGGTAATGAAAATTTCATTCAAACAATGAAAGCAACAGAAATTCCTCTGGAACAAGTTCCTGTTGAAAATAGATTTCCTGCATATGAACAGGAGTAAAATAAGTTATTAGATGATCATTTCGATGTAACGAAGTTAAAAATGAACTTCCATTATCTAAAAATGATCGCGACGCAAATGATGATGAAATTAAAAATGGAGTGACAGTTTTGTATAAAAAATTAATTTTCTTACTACCAGCATTTTTGATTGCTATTTCCTTTGCTTGTAATACTGTTGAAGAGATAAATTATACTTATTCAATCACAAGAGTTTGGTGGTCCGATTCTATTGATACAAATCTTGATAGATACGTTCAATCAAAGCGATTGAATTTTAATTTACACCTTAAGGAAGGTGTTGTGCGAACTGTAAATGCTCGGATTTATTACAAACCGCGCGAAGCTTCCAGTTTTACATTCTATGCATTTTCAGGTGAACAAAGTATTAAGGGGAGTGATGTAGATAATATATTATTTGTGCCAATTGGAAATACCAATAAAGAATTACCAAGAGGAATTTATGACTTTAAAATTGAAGTTTACGAAACGAGCGGTACCCGTTTAGAAACAGGATCCGGATCTAGTGATAGCACTATTTTAACAAATCAACCATTTGAAGAATCAGCCAATGATAAAAACTACTCTATTCATACTTGGTGGTCTAACGAATATGACAGGAATGGAAACAGTTACTGGCAAAATGCACAGCTTAATATTAATGTTGATCTTGATGCCGAATTGCAAAAAAGTGTATTTGCTAAATTATATTATAAGTTAGCTTCTGATACTGTCTATCAACTTTACAATGAATTTAACGATTTTACAATATTTGGGCAGGATATTAAAGATACAGTTTCATGTTTAATTGGGTCTGCAAATAAGGAATTGAAATTTGGAGAGTATGATTTTAGAATCGAGCTTTTTGAGTCTGGTAGTAACATTCTTGTTGCCTATGCAGATGAAGCTATGCCTGAACTTAACAATGTTAAATTTGAACAAAGTGATCTTGATTCCTACTTATATATTATTTCTAATGTTTGGTGGACTGACTTGCTTGATTTGGACAATGATGGGTTTACTCAGAATAGGAAATTGAATTTTAAGGTTGATGTTGATAAGGATGAACAGCGAACAATTTATGCTATGATATATTACCGGCATCCCGATTCTACGGATTATACCCGCTATGATTCTACTTCTAATTTTAATATTTTTGGCAGTAGCGGTAGTAATAATTATATGGTGGAAATAGGTGGATTAAAAACCCAGCTAGACAGTGCCAAATATGATTTTCTGATTTCGATTTATGAACCTCGCCCAGATAGTTTAAAAATTGTTGAAACTTCTATCAGTGCGTATTCTGATAGTACATTGGCTATTCAGAAATTCGAAAAAACTGAACAAGATATAAAAGGGCAGAAATAAAATTTGGGAGCAATATGAAGATCTTATTAGTTTTATTTGTCGCATTTGGTTTTGTTGTAAGTGAAGCGCAAGAAAAACTTTTTGATGGAGTGGAATCTTCAATAAAGGAAGCCGAAAATCAAAGTGCAAATATTCTTTGTGCAAAAGATTATGAAGATGCGCTTGAACATTATACCAAAGCTAAGACATACTTCAAAGATGGAAACGCTATTGAAGAAGTTCAAAACGAATTGAATGAAACCTCTCAAATTATAACCGTTATTAATACAAGTCTTGTCGATAGAGTGAAAGTTTTCAATCTTATTGTTAATGCCCGAAAAGATGCTATTTCTGCACGAGGCGAAAAATACACTCCCGTTTTATTTTCTATTGCCGAAAATGAGTTTAAAAATGTGGTTTCAGATTATTCTGATGGAGATGTTGAGAATATAACTTCTTCAATTCAAAAAATTGTTTTATCATATGACAAAGTAAAAAACTATTCTAATTACGCTGATAGTCTTATTTATAGATGGCAGCCTTTTCAGGATGCTGTTAGTTCACTTGCTAATTTATTATCACCCACTGAATATACTGAAGGTCTTTTAAAATTTAACAATGCAGTTGAAAACCTTGCTGAAGGAGATGAAAAGAACATTACTGATGGCTTTATTATCAATGCAGGTGTCCTTTTTAATAATGCCACTTCAAACTCTAAAACATTTACTTCGAAATATCCGGATGTAATTCAGATAAGAAAGGAAGCCCAAACTGAAGGTGCTGAAACTTATGCTGCAAGTTTGTGGACTGAAGCTGAAGAAACTCTTGCAGATGCGGGACTTGCATTCGAAAATAATGAATATGAAAAAGGGCGCGAAAAGGCTATTGAAGCAAAAGAAAAATATTTGAGTGCTAAAAATCTTGCTTCAGGAAAGGAATCTAATTCTGAATCTGAAAATTTTTCTCTCTCGCGTAATAGCTGGTCTTTTGGTTTTGGATTTAGTTATCCGAGGTTTATTAGTTCAAACCTAACTCCTTCTGAAGGTGGTTATGGTGGTTTTCTTTCTTTACAAAGAAATTTTACTGAACATGTTGGCTTAAGATTACTGGGTAACTATATTCATATGGAAGGGAAAATTGGAAGTTTTAAACAAGGTACTAATCTACTTTCGGGTAATCTCGATTTACTTTATTACTTCGTTCCTTGCGAATCCGTTTCGCCGTTCATCTCTATTGGCGTTGGCAGCATTTACTATACATTTAATCAAAAATTTCCGGAAGGAAGTAATAAAAAATATTTTTTGGAATATCAACTAAACTTTGGATTTGGAGTTGAATGGACTCTTGGAAAAGACTGGAAATTGAAAAGTGAATTGGATTACCACACACCAACAAATTCTAATTTAGATGGAATCGCAGGTCCGAATCCTGGTGCAGGTATTTTAGGCGGTTCAAGCGATACTTACATGAGTTTTGATATTGGTTTAGTTTATTATTTTGCAAAAGGAGAGCGTTCAAGATTGTGCGATTTGTACACCGGTATTTCCACGCAGGGCTCAAATATCAATTATGATAAAATTGAAGGCATTGTTAAAAAATATCAATCAAAGCCGAGTGATACTGTCGATTATGCTAAGATTGATGAGATTGTTAAAAAGTATCGAGGAAGTATTGTTGCCTCAGGAAGAGAAAATTTGATTTTAGTTGGTGTTAATTTTGAGTTTAATAGTACAAGATTAAACCCAGAATCATATCCAACGCTTAACGATGCAGTTCAAATACTAATGCAAAATCCCGCATTAAAAGTTGAGATTCAAGGTCATACAGATAATATTGGTTCCGATTCAAAAAATCTAAATCTTTCGATTGCAAGAGCAGATACAATAAAAGAATATCTTATATCCAAAGGAGTTGAATCAAACAGATTATCAACTGTTGGTTTCGGTAGCAAGAAACCAGTATCCGATAACAAAACAGAATATGGTAGAAGTTTGAACAGAAGGATTGAGTTCAAAATTCTGAACTAATTAAAAGAGGGTAAAAGTTTTAAAGTGATCAATAGTTTCCCCCCTTTTGAATCATGAAAAAATTATTATTTATTCTGATTATTATATCTGGTATTAGTCTATCTCAAACAATTTCATTTGATGAGTTTGTAGAAACGAATAAAACCGTTCTTGACAAAAAACCTTTGCTTGAAGTTAAAGATAACCTGCCTGACGATATTATATTAACAGGTGCAGACATTGGCGACTTTTCCGGTGATGGCAAAAATGACTTTGCACTTGCATATAAAATAAAGAACAGCAGAAACAAAGTAATTTATATCAGTTTATACTGCGATTCACTTTCACACTACATCCCAATTTTTTCTGACGCGCTAGAATATTTTGAGCTTCCAATTGAAATTGCTTTTAGCATAGCTAAAAATATTTGTTATGTTACGCAGAAACTTGAAGAAAAAAGCTGGAAGATAACAGGATATTCTTTTTACAAAAATGAATTTAGTTTAGTTGATAAATATATTACTGAAGTAAAAAAGCTTAATAAAAAATTCCAGATTGGCGAAGAAAATTATTCAAACTACTCTAATCTTAATTCATTCGTTGGTTATTTTGATCTGAACTCCATTGAACAATTTAAAAAAACAAGTTTCTACATAATGCCGGTTTATGATTTGGAAAGAAACATTTATAAAGGATTTAAAAGAAAAATAATTATTGATGACTCGTGGAAATGGAAAGATTCTTCGAATGGTAATAAATATGGTGAAGTATTTTTTGCAAAAGATAAAGATAGATTGATTCTTGATTTTCGTCTTTACAAATCTACACTTGAAAAATTAGACCCGAATAAAAATAATTTTGTGGAATTTTATTTTGATCGGTCCAAAGAAAAAATATTGGAAAAAGTTTCTGCTGGTTTAATAAAGAAAATTCCAAAATTCAGAAGTACAATAGATGAAAATATTTTTAATTTAACCTTCACTTTTAATTTAAAACAAGCCAATTTATTTAGATTGGAATCAAATATTGGAAAGACTTACAATATTTCTTATAAAGACAAAATTAAATTCGATTCAGATTTGGATAGCAGTTTTCACACAAGAATATCCATTCCGATTGCCATTTTTAATCTGCCAGCAGGAGAGAAGTATTTAAACAATTTCATCTTGTTGAATTTTGCTTTGAAAGATGGAAACAATTTATTTTTACAAAATTCTGATGGTAGCGAAACAGATCCTTCTTCTTATTCCAGATTGGAGTTCATTGGAAATGATTATTACTATGGATTAATAAAGAATAATAAATTCAAATTGCTGATGGAGCAAATGATAGAAAATGCAGTCGTTCAAAAAAATGATTGAAAAACAATAATGTGCCTTTACTTTTAAATGGAAATCAATTAGCTTTATTGCAGAAAAAAAGTTCTTTTAATTTTATCCAGAGAGATAAAGAAAGATGAAAAAAATAAATTCGATAATTAAATTAGGAGAGCCTCCACGACGTTGAGTCAAGGAGGATTTTTTGTATATGAACATAAAAGCAACAATAATTGATGAAGAGGGGATGAACCGTACAGTTACGCGTTTGGCACACGAAATCCTTGAACGGAATAAAGGATCGAAAAATCTTGTGATAATTGGAATGCGAACCCGTGGTGAATTTATTTCTAAAAGAATTTTGGCAAAGATTGCCGAAATCGATAACTCCATTCCTGCAAATGGAGTTTTGGATGTTACTCTTTACCGTGATGATTTTAGAATGCGCTTAAAGCAACCACAGGTTTCAGTTACTAACATTACTTTCGATGTTAATGAAAAAGATGTAATTCTGATTGATGATGTGCTTTATACAGGAAGAACTGTCCGCGCAGCATTGGATGCTTTGATGGATCTTGGTCGTTCGAGTACAATTCAATTATGTGTGCTGGTGGATAGAGGACATCGGGAGCTGCCAATTAAAGCTGATTTCATCGGAAAGAATATTCCAACTTCAATTAACGAAGAGGTTCGCGTTAAGATGAAAGAAATTGATGGAGAAGACGCGGTTTATTTGGTAGATATTTCTGATGATAAGGCGAAAAGCTGATGTACAAAATTCCAAATTATAAATACCCAAAAACAAATAACTTCAAATCATCATAACGGAATCTTAATAAAGTATTGTATGGAAATGCAATTTGAAATTTTTTTGTGATTTATTATTTGATTTTTGGAATTTTCAAAAAGGAATATTTAATAAAATCTAAATACTGAAGTATTGATAAAAAAATTAAGAGAGTTAAAAATATGCCATTATCAAGTAAGCATTTATTAGGATTGCAAGGCGTACCTAAGGAAGACATTCAACTTTTCTTGGATACTGCGGTAACGTTTCGTGAAGTTTTAGAGAGACCGATAAAGAAGGTGCCCACCTTACAGGGTAAAACAATTGTAAATTTATTTTTTGAAAACTCAACTAGAACCAGAATATCATTTGAGCTTGCACAAAAAAGATTATCGGCTGATACTATCAACTTTACAACTTCTTCCAGCAGTACAAAGAAAGGTGAAACATTTAAGGATACTGTTAGAAATATCGAAGCAATGAAAGTTGATATGATAATCGTGCGTCATGCATCAGCTGGTGTTCCACAATTCCTAACGCGTATTTCCAAAGCTAATATTATTAATGCTGGCGATGGAGCACACGAACATCCAACTCAGGCTTTACTCGATTTGTATTCCATCAGAGAAAAGCTTGGTAGGTTGGAGGGGCTTAAGGTTTGTATTGTTGGAGATATTGCTCACAGCCGTGTTGCTCTTTCAAATATTTTTGGACTTAAAACAATGGGTGCTGAAGTTTCTGTATGCGGTCCCGCTACTTTGATTCCCAGAAATATTGAAAATCTTGGAGTTAAAATAATAAAAAATATAGAAGAAGCTATTGAGCAGCATGATATTCTAAATGTTCTAAGAATTCAACTTGAAAGACAAGCTGGCTCATCTTTTCCATCTTTGCGAGAGTATCATAATTATTTTGGAATTACAAAAGAAAAACTCGATAAGTATAATAAAGATATAATCATTCTTCATCCTGGACCGATTAACAGGGGAGTTGAGTTATCTTCAGAAGTTGCTGATGGTCCGTACCAGATAATTCTTAATCAAGTTACTAATGGAGTTGCTATTAGGATGGCAGTACTTTATCTGTTAGGAACAATGAACTGATGAAAAATAGTTTTTTTGATTTGATTGAAAAGCATTACTGAAATTAAAAGAGGAACAAAATGAAAATTGTTTTAAAGAATGTTAACCTTCTTAATCCCGATCAAAATTTAAATAAAAGAACTGACTTGCTAATTGAAGATGGAATAATAAAAAAGATTGGTGAACTGAAGTCTGAAGATTTAAAAGGTACAAAAGTTTATGAGTTAAACGATAAGTATTGTGTGCCCGGTTTATTTGATATGCACGTTCACTTACGCGAACCTGGAAGAGAAGATGAAGAAACTGTTGAAACAGGTTGCAATGGCGCCGCAACAGGTGGATTTACAGGTATTGCATGTATGCCAAATACAAACCCAGCAATTGATTCAGCCGAAGTTGTTAAATATATAAAAGAAAAATCTTCTAATCATTTGGTTGCTGTTTTTCCAGTTGCCGCAGCAACACTTGGAAGAAGGGGAGAGGCTCTTTCCCCAATGGCAGAACTTAACGAGGCAGGAGTTGTAGCATTTTCTGATGATGGCGCTCCGATTTCAAATGCAAAAATTTTGCGCTATGCTTTTGAATATGCCAATATGTTTAACCTTCCAATAATTGAGCATTGCGAAGATCCTTCGCTTGCTGGTGGTGCGATGAATGAAGGTATAACTTCAACATTTCTTGGATTACCGGCAATTCCTTCCATAGCAGAAGAATTGATTGTACTTAGGGATATTCAGGTTGCCGAATACACTGGTGGAAAAATTCATATTGCGCATATCAGCACAAAAAACTCAATTGAAATTGTAAGACAGGCAAAGAAGAAGGGACTTAAAGTTTCTTGTGAAGTAACCCCTCATCATTTTACTTTAACAGAGGAAGCAGTTAAAACATTTGATACAAATACGAAAATGAATCCGCCGCTGCGAACCAAAGAAGATGTTGAAGCAATTCTTGAAGGATTGAAAGATGGGACTATAGATTGTATTGCCAGTGATCATGCACCTCATTCAATTGAAGAAAAAGAAATGGAATTTCAAGATGCACCTAATGGAATTATTGGTCTTGAAACTTCCTTGGGATTATCCTTAAGCGAATTAGTGCATAAAAAAGTTTTAACATTAGAACAACTAATTGATAAGATGGCAATCAATCCAAGAAAAATTTTGAATTTGCCAATTCCAAAAATTGCCGAAGGTGAAAAAGCAAACCTGACTATTCTGGATCTTGATGTTGTATGGCAGGTTGATGTAAGCTCATTTAAATCGAAATCAAAAAATTCTCCGTTCGATAAAAGATTGTTAACAGGAAAATCTATTGCAGTAATAAATAATGGACAATTCTATTTTGAAAATAAATTTTTAAAAATTTAAATGATAGAGGGATTTATGAAAAACAACCAGTACTTAATTCCGTTTTCAGTTTTAGCTTTTGGATTAATTATCTGCTCAATAATTGTATCAACAACCTGGCGGTATAACGCAAAATTAAATCAAACCATAACTGTTACCGGTTCTGCAAAAAAAGATATTGTTTCCGATCTTGGATTTTTGCGCGGTACAATTTCTGCACAGGCTGGTTCGGCTGGTGCTGCTTTTCAGGAACTGAATTCCAGAAAACCAATTTTGCTGGAGTATCTTGCAAGCAAAGGATTTCCTAAAGATAAAATTAATTTTTTCACAATTACAAACTATCCTATCTACGAAGTTGCCAGTAATGGTATTCAAACCCAAAATGTTCTTGGTTATGTTTATAGTCAGAGAATCGAAATCAGTTCCACCGAAGTTCAAAAGATAAAAGAAATTTCTTTGGATGTAAGTTCAATCATCAACAAAGGTGTTAGTTTTATGGTTGAAATGCCTGAATATTATTATACGAAATTATCTGACCTGAAAATTGAAGTTCAGGCTGAAGCTGCTAAAGATGCTATGAAACGTGGTGAAAGAATTGCAGCATCAACTGATAGAAGTTTAGGACCATTGCGTAACGCTAGAATGGGAGTGCTTCAAATTACTCCAAAATTTTCCAATGTAATTTCTGACTATGGAGTAAATGATCTGAGTTCCATAGAAAAAGAAATAACCGCTGTGGTTTCAGCATCTTTTGAGATTGATTAATTTGATTCGAGGTTCAAAATTACAAGTAAAGAATCAATAGAATTTAATGCTTTGTATTTTGACGTCGTAATAATTCTATGACTATAAATATGAGTACAACAAAACCGATAATAGCAATTATTTCCATAACCACCTTCGATTTTTGATGTAAAATATAAAAGCTATTTCTTTAAGTCAAGTTGGAATTGAAACGAATTATTATTTGGACTTACTGAAATCAACAAGAGTCTTTCTTGATAAATCTGCAAGAGCCAGGTTATAATCAATTAGAGCCCCAAGGCTGCTTATTTTTGCATCCGTTAAACGCTGCTGTGTTTGTTGTAAATCGAAACTTGTTATGTTGCCGGCTCTGAACCTTTCCACACTTATATTGTAACTTTTTTCAGCCACTTCAACAGTTTTACTAAGAACATCAACACGCGATTTTGCGGATTGAACCCGGTTAACTGCCTGTAGAATTTCATTTACAATAGATTGTTTTTGGTTTTCATAACTTACCTGGGATAATTTCAAATTCGCTTCTGCGGATTCTACTTCGCGGGTGTTTTTACCCCAATCCCAAACAGGAACTGAAACTGTAAAAATAACGTTACGGTTATCTAAAAAATCTTTGAAAATATTTTTATAATCGTCTGCGTTTTTATTAATTCCATAATTCAAATTTAGTTCAGCTTTTATTCTTTTTCTTGCATCAACTTCATCAACAGATAATTCATTCAGCTTTATATCAGTCTCCGAATTGAAAAGTTCCGGACGATTTTTAAGCGCGGCTTGAATAGCAGTATTTTCATCTACATCCACTAACTTAAATTCAATTGAAGCAACAACATCAATATTTTCATCAAGGCTCAAACCAATCAGAAGTTTAAAATTATTTTTTGCTTCATCAAAACGGCGTTGCGAACTTAGCAAATCATCTTTACTGGAAGCAAGATCAACTTCAAGCTGAAGAGCCTCAACTTCAGCTATCAAACCAGCTTTAAATTTGTTCATAGATGTTTCGAAAGAAACCTGGACTTGGTTTACTTTCTCCTGAGTTATTTCCAGATTTTTCTTTTTCTGATATAAATCATAAAAAGCTGCAGTTACGTTGTAAACAATATCTGCCTGCGATTTTGTATAATTCTTTTTCGTCTTTTGTAAATTCAATTCAGCTCTTTCTAAGTTTGCGCTAAGAGTATTGAACGTGAACAATGGTTGTCTTAAACGTAAACTTAGGTTCGAAAAATAATCTCTGTTACTTTGTGAAGAAAAAGATTGATCTCTGCGCATTAGCGAACCGATTACGGAAAATTGTCCGTTAGTAAAAACTATTGGCTGATTAATAAAAAGTCGGCTTTCGAAAGTTGTGTTGTTGATCTGGTAATATTGCTGCAAACCTGTTACTGTATTAAACTGGCTCGATAAACTTCTGGAATAACTTGGTGCATCAACTTCCATATCGATTGATGTCATCAATCCAAGTTTTACCGCTTCTAATGTTTTTTCTGAACTGATCAAATTAAAATCGGCAGATTTGATTGAGTAGCTTTCTTTTAATGCAATCGAAAGCGCATCTTCCAGGGTTAGAATTCTTTGAGCAAAAATATTTGAAATGAAAATAAAAAATATAAAAATGGAACTGAATATTATTTTCATCGAAAAATCCTTTTATTAAACTTTGGAATGAAGTTCAAAATCAACCATCAATTTATTCATATCTAAGAGCTTCGATTGGATCTTTATCCGCTGCTTTCTTAGCCGGATAAATTCCAAATCCTAATCCAACTGCAGCAGAAACAAAGAAGGCAAGAATAACAGAGAATGGTGTTATTATAGTTCTCCATTCCGCATAAGAAGTAATAGCGGAAGTAAGTATGAACCCTAATACAATTCCTAATATTCCGCCGGTTATACTTATTGTTAAAGCTTCAAAAATAAATTGATCAATCAAATCGCGCTTAGTTGCACCAATTGCTCTTCTAACTCCAATCTCTCGTGTTCTTTCAAGAATATTTGCAAGCATTATGTTCATAATTCCAATTCCACCAACTAAAAGAGAAATCCCGGCAATTGCACCCATAACAATATTAAATATTTTTTGAGTTTTTTGTTTTTGTTCAAGAAGTTGTTCCGGTAGAATAACCTCATAATCTTTAACTCCAAAATGTTTTCGTTCAAGAGTTTTAGTTATAAGATGAGCGGCTTCTTTAAGATTATCAGAATTATCAATTTTTATAACTAATTGATCAACTGAAGTTTTATCCACAACGGCTAACGCTTGATCTGAATTGGAATAGAAGAAAAAGACTCCTCCACCAAAGTCCGGTTGTTCTTCAAGCTTTTCCATTTTATACGCCATAGTGGAAAAGGGAACATAAATATCTTCATTGAAATTACGAATGCCTAAACCTTCCGTTCCTGCTGTATTTTTAGAAGCTACAACACCAATTACATTAAACCAGAGTGTTCCGATTTTAATTTTCTTTTGTATCGGTTCTTCAAATTTGAAAAATTTATCTTTTACTCCGGAACCAATAACGCAAACATTAGAATAACCGTCGAGATCATATTTTTTAAAGAAAGTACCGTAATCCATTTTTGAATTTAAAATGCTAAAAAAATCCGGAGTTGTTCCGATTATTTTGCATTCAATTATATTGGATTTATAAGTTACATTATTTTTTATTTCGCGCTGAGGTACAACAACTTGTACATAAGGATTAACCTGGATGATTGCATCAGCGTCTTTAGTGGAAAGACCCGGAGAGAAAGATGTTTTTGACTCCTTGGTTTTTTCTTTAATAATTACTTTGTTAATGATAATATTGTTAGTTCCCATCAGTTCTATTTGTTCGATGGTTTCCTGCTTTGCACCCTCGCCAATAGAAAGCATTGCAATTACAGCGGCTACGCCAAACACTATTCCAAGCATAGTTAAAGAAGTTCGCATTTTATTAGATTTAAGTTCGTTCAATCCAATTTTTAATACTTCAATTCTTTTCATTTCATTTACCTGTATTTGGCATACTTACAGTTTTACCGGATTCCTTTTCTTCCTCGAGTGTTATTGTTGGATCTCTGAGCGCAACTACATCACCATTTTCAATTCCTTTTTTAATGATGATAGAGTTTTCACTTTTCTCTCCAACCTCAACAACAGTTTCATCAAAGCTGGAACCTTTTTTAACATAAATAATTTTTTTACCCTGCTTCTCAAATACTGCTTCCTGTGGAATGAAAAGCACATTTGGAATTTGATTAATAATAAATTTATTACTGGTAGTCATTCCAGGTTTAAGAATTGAAGATTTGCTTTTGATGCTTACTGTAATTTCAAAAACCTTAACTGTGGAATTTCCTTTTGTCTTACCTAAAGAAGCAACACTGGAAATCTCACCCTCAAATACAGAATCCTGAAATGCATCTAACCGCACTTCTACTTTTTGTCCTTTGCTTATTCGGCTTACATCAACTTCATTTACACTTGTTAAGCTTTCAATCGATGAAAGATCCGGCAGTGTAATTACAGTGCTTCCACCCCAGGTATTATCTCCGATTGAAAACTTTCGACCATTATTGCTCCAATTAGTTTCGTAAACAACTAATCCTTCTCTTGGTGCAGTAAGAGTAAGCATTGCCAAATCAGTTTTCGCTTTATCCAGGTCAGCCTGTCTTTGTTTTATTTCTATTTCCGTTCTATTCTTTTCGGATTGCAAAATTATCTTTTTAGATTCTATATCTTTCTTTGTTCTATCATAGCTTAACTGGTCTTTCTGATGCTGTAGTTTTGCCTGCTGTTGTTTAGCTTCTGCTTCAAACTTCATCTGTTCAAGAGAAAGCTTGGATAATTCATAAGTTAGCTCAGCACTTTTAAGATCGGATTCCATCTGTGCTTCCTGGGAGCGATGACCTGCTGCTTGTTTTTCTTTTTCAGAAACTGCTATTTCAAGTTTAGCTTCCGAATCTTTAAGATTGCTGAAAGCTTCGGTTGGATCAAATTTAAGGACTGTATCGCCACCTTTAACATAATTACCTTCAGGAATTAAATAGACGATTTTTAAGTTCCCTCTAATTCTTGGGGCAACAACGGCAACTGAATTCTTTGCACGGAGCTCACCGCTTTCAGTTATCGAAACTAAAAAATTTCCTTTTTTAACTTTATAAACGGGAATATTAGGAATGGAAGATCGAAAGACGTTTAGTATTCCATATACAAATACTATTAGAATAACTGCAATTGTAATTAAAGTGCTTTTCCTTTTTAAAAATGGTGGAAGTTTTGACATTTTCAGTTTTGTCTGCAATTTATCTGTGGAGGATTTGAAAATCTCTTTAATTGAATTTCTTTTAAGTGTGGACTTTAGAACGTTTTCTTCCATTATACATCCATTTTAAGTAAAACTTTGTGTAAAACTAACTAATTTATTTTTGGAATTGAAATGTTATTTTGTTGAAAATGCATTTTATGTTTAAAGGAAAAAGTTGGATTGGAATGGTTCAGACAAAATATTTTTTTAACTAAAATTTTCCAAATAATAAGTAAGTATTAAAGAAAGTAATCAGACGATTATGTGGTATGCTAACTATAACAAAGAAATTGTGATTCTGAAAATCTACACCTCAATTATTTTTTTATTGGCAATTCAAAAGTAAAGGAAGATCCGATACCTAATTTACTTTTAGCCCAAACACTTCCGCCATGATCTTCAATTATATTTTTTACAATCCATAATCCTAATCCTGAACTTTCCTCTCCGTGTGTTGGTTTTGCACTTAGCTTAGCACCTTTTGTAAAAAGTTTGGGTATATCATCCTCTGGTAAACCAATGCCATTGTCCACAACTTCAACAAATACTTTTTTATCGTTAAAATAAGAACGCACTTGTACAACCGCATTTGGTTTAGAAAACTTGATTGCATTGTTTACAAGATTATCAATTACTTCATAAATTTTTTCAATATCAAAAGATAGTTCCGGACAGTGTTGCGAAGCATTATTAACAAGTTTTATATTCTTTCTTTTTGCATATGCTGTATTTTGATTGCACACATTATCAATAACGGTTTTAATCGAAGACTTAACTAAAATCAATTCTGGTTCCGGTTCCTTTTTTCCTATAACAACAGACATTTGCTGTGCTAATTGAACAATGCGGACAGAAGTGCTTGCAAGGTATTGCATAATTTCCTGCTGTTCAACTGCATTCAAATCATATCCTTCCAAAAGCTCTACATAACCTTTTATTGCAGAGGCGGGATTTTTTATATCGTGTACAGCGATTGCAAACAACTTTTCTTTTTGTTCCTGAAGTTCTTCCAGCCGGCGTTTGCTTTCTGTAAGTTTATCTTTTTGATCTATTAGTTGAGCATTTGAATTTTCCAGATTAATAACATAAGATTTTAACTCTTTTATCTGTTCTTTTAAGAAATCTTTATGATCATCTAATTTTTTAAATTCTGTTTTTAACCTGGTGTTAGCTTCTACAAGATTTCTTACTTTTTCAATTAGGTGGCTATCCTGTCTGTTAGTATTATTATTTTGCCTTTCAGAAAAATCGAATTTACTTTCGTCATCTTTCTTTGAGGGCATTCTTTTACGTTTGGAGATTTTTTTTATTGAGAGAATTACGGTTGAGAAAAATATTATTGTAGCAAAAATAATTACTGCATAAGTTAAAATCTGTTTATAGCTATCCAGTTTTTTTTCAACAATAGATTGGCTTGCAGTAGATTGGGAATTATTAACAGTAAACTGGGTTACAACCGGGATGGATTCCCAACCATCTTCTGCATATCCCTGTATCTTTAAAATATAATTTCCTTCCTCAAGATTGGAAAATGAAATTGATTTTCCGTGTGGGTCTTCCAGATTAACTAATTTACCATTAAGGAAAATCCGAAAAAGAATTTCATCCGAAGCAATTTTATTTTGAGCAACAGTAAAATAAAAAGTAATTATTTCTTTTTGTTTAATTATTAGGTTATTCCATTCTTCTAAAGAAACTTCTTTGCTTTGTATTGAAATTGAAGTGAGTTTTGTCCGGTTTTCCTGAGAAAAAATTATGCCAATGGAGGATAGATAAATAAAAAGAAAGAGGAATAAAAGCCGGTTCATATTTTACTCATTAAGAATGTTTTTTAGGTCTAAAATGCTTCAAAATTATGTTAGAAATTTACTGGTTTCAATTTATATTATCGGAATTATTTTTGAAATTTCTATCAATTCTAAGGAATAATCTTAATTGTATATTCATTTGGTAAATGAAACATCAAAATGAAGCTACAAATCCAATTCCGAATTTCCCATATTCATCGTATAAGTTATAATTAAATTCTCCAACTAACCGTACATTTCTTTTCAACATATAACCAAGACTAAATGCAGCGGATTTTAAATTTATTCCAGGCACAGAGCTATCATCCTTATCTAACCAATTTACCAATCCAACTGCGTACCATTTGCTATCATCACCATCGGGTTTGAAAATCAATTCTCCGAATACTCCACGAGTTGCAATTAATTTATTGCTGGTCTTTAGAAAGAGTGGGTTTTTATCTCTCCTTTCCAAATACTGAAAATTAAATTCGAACTGATTATAGGAAACTGTTGCATCTATCCCACCTATTGCTAATTTATTAACATTATTGAACTGTTCTTCGTTACCATAATATCCGAATCCACCTACACGAAAATTTTGTGTAATCTCTTGCGAAACTCTTCCAAAAAAATTCTTGTATTTATCTTTATCAAAAACATCGTCTTCAGCTCTATCAATACCATTTCCATTTAGGATTTCCAGCGCAAATGTTGTTTTGGACGGTAAATTATAAGTCATAAAAATACCTCTATCATAAGTAAGGTTAACATTTGATAACCCGACCTTAAATTTATATACGGCATAATCTTCCAAAGTCAAGCGCAATTCCCTTTTAAATAACGGATCAGAAACCTGGAATTGTCCTATGGATATATTCAGTGGTAACCCAAATACATTATTGAAAGTTAGGTAAGCATCTTCTAAGCCAATTACTTCTCCATTTTCAATTATAAAATAAAAGTAGTAGGAAAGGTTATTTGCCAAAGCCCCACCGGATATAAATTTTATAATTGATGGAGCGCCGAAATCTAATTTATTAGAGTTGTTTTGATTATAAGTAGCAATTCCATCAATCCTAATAGCTAAAGGTACATCTCTTAAAAGGGATAATTCATCATCGCCCGTATTTGTAAAATATCTTGGCGCATCATTATCGCTTATAACGAATCCATTGTTTTCAAACTCTTCACCAAATGGTTTTAATTTTGGGAAAGGGGAATGGCAGTTTTTACATGTCATATTATACTTTCTTGCAAAAGCAGGAATTGAAAATGAATCTTTGGACATGAGTACAAAAAGTAAAACTATATTAAGTAGAATTGCAATATTTTTTTTCATCAGATACTCCATCATTCTAACACAGTAAATGTTGTTGAACTCTCGTTAACTTTTATTATTTCTGATTCATCCGGAGAAACACCAAGAAAATCTGCTACTGATTTAATCAATCTTTGGTAATAAAGTGTTGCAGTAACTGTTACGTTGCCAGAAGCAATATCATCCGGAAGATCAAAAGTACAAGTTTCCATTTTTGTCTCTTGTGGTCCAATACGATAATCAACTCCAAGAGATTTTGTGTTCCATTGCATTATGGTCATTCCCCCCTGGGGATTAAAATAAGGCATTCTGAAAATCCGATCCCCAATTGGAACACCATCACGTTGAATTCCTTTAAAATTTGGTTCGCTAAGTGGAATTCCCAAATCCTGATAAGCTAATACATCAGAACCAATAGTGTATTCTTCGCCATCAAAACCTTTTTTATCAACTGGTAAATGAAAAACTTTTCCTTTCGAATCAACAGCATCTACGTGCATCCATACAATCCGGTCTTCAACTGAACCTGTTGGAAATTTATGTCCGGCTTTTTGATTAAACAATAAAATACTAATCTTAACCTCTTCACCTGGTTCAGCTACTCTAATATCGGGATTAATTCGTAATTCAATTGTACCTTTTATTTTTCCAGGATCGTGAGCACCATGGAAAAGATGCTGGTTGGCATCGCTATAAATATTTCCCATCATCGCAGTTTTACTTTCAGCTTTGGGCATATGGCAAGTTTGGCATTGAACCCCATTCTTAAAATACGGACTTGCTTTCCATTCAAGATGAGTTGACTTTACCCAAATACCGTAACTATCTTTTTCATTATGACAGATCCCACAAAAATCTCCTGAATTAAAAAGTTCAAGTTTTTTTGATTCGTGAGCTGGAGAAGTTAAACCTGTTCGGGAGCCAAACTTAGTTCTTCCTGTTTCAATAGTGTAATTAAAATTGAATGGAGTATCACCAGAAAAACCAGTTATTGAATGACAAACGGAACAAGAAACAGATTCATTTGCGCGTGAATTTTTTTCTGGTCTTGCCGGTGGAATATCACCAACCATAAAAGTCATTGGAGAATGACACCCTATGCAGTTGGCTTTTTCTTTAGCAAAAAAGGTATCTTTTTCTGCGTGTGGAACAGCAAGCTTAAAATATTCAATTTCATTCCATTGGTGAGTATATGATTGCGACATTAAAGATTGCTTCCATTGCTGATAAAAATCTCTATGACATGCACTACCACAATATTCAGGCTTTTCAAAATCGCTATATTTTTTTGTACCGAATAACTGACTACCTGATTTTGGTTGAGCTGATAATTGGTTTACCGTTATATAGATCAAAAACATTGTTAAAAATCTGGTCAGCAAATTCATATTAACTCCACCATTCACATCAAATGGAAATTAGAATCGTAACAAAATTAAAAAACTTAGTATAAAATAATAATTTGGTTTTACTTAAATATTTTTGATTTGAAAAATAAATCCATTGATAAAAATGCCTGGTAAATGCAGAATAACCAGTAGAAAATATTTTGTTGCTAAATGGTCAGTAGCTTTTAGTGAGAAGCATATAAAATTTATTCTAAGGATTTTTGTAACTGCAAAATTCATAGTATCTTTTTCGGAATTAGATTTTATTTTTAACTAAATATTCAAGACAAAAAATTATTTCTAACCTATATTACAATTGTGAAGATAATAAAAAGAAATAAATGAAAACAGAAATATTTCTTTACCTAAATGCTTTATAACAAAATCATTATATTTGATTAAGCAAAATATTTTTTAGGAAAGATCAGAGTAAAATGTATTCAAAGTTCATTTTAATACTAACAATTTTATTTACGTGCCTATCAATTAGTAAAGCACAGGATGGATTAGTAAGAAGTTATTACTCTACTGGCAACCTTGAGTCTGCGATCTATTATATAAATGATGTACTTGATGGAACTTCAAGATTTTTTTATGAAGATGGAGTTTTGAAGGAAGAAAAAACTTATTCGATGGGAAAACTTCACGGCTGGATAAAAACCTATTGGGAGAATGGAGCACAAAAGGAAGAATTTTATGTAAAAGACGGGGTGAAGGATGGTATTTCAAAAGAGTTTTACATCAATGATGGTCTAAAATTATTAAAGATTTATGATGTAGGTAGATTAAAGCGAAGTCAATTTGTGGAATATGATTCATCGTTAGCTCCACCAAATAGAGAATCGATTAGAAGTCTTGCAAATACAAAAGAACAAATTAAGAAGTTGAATGAGAAGGATAAGAAAATTCTCCCCGATCCAGTTGAATCGATTGTTTTTGGAAATAAAAAAGAAATTGATAAGGAACCCACTAAAGAAATATATTATACATTAGTCGATGAATTTCCTAAACCAACTGGTGGACCCAGCGAAATTTTTTCTAAAGCTGTTTACCCTGAATATGCAAAAGAAAATAAAATAGAGGGTATAGTTATTATTAGAACTTTTATTGATGAAAATGGTACTCCTGTAAAAACTGAAGTTGTTAAAGGTATTGGATATGGTTGCGATGAAGCTGCTATGGATGCAATAAAGTTAACAAAGTTTTCATCACCAAAGATTAATGGGAAACCAGTAAAATTTCAATTGCTGATTCCGGTAAAATTTAGAATCAATTAGTGTTCGGTAGAGACATAAAATAAACTGAAGACAAAAGAAGTCGATTCTAAATTGACAAATAAATTTATCTTCATTAACTTTAAAACAAGATTTTGGGGCTATAGCTCAGCTGGGAGAGCGCTTGAATGGCATTCAAGAGGTCAGGAGTTCGATCCTCCTTAGCTCCACAAAATCAAAATAGAAAAAGAATTTTATTTTCAGCAAAGAAGAAGCGTCCCGATAGCAATCGGGAAGGTCAGGAGTTCGATCCTCCTTAGCTCCACAAAATATTTTATAAATATTGCGGTATTTATGACCTCCCAAATAATTTGGTTACTCCCCAAGTCAAATTAATCTAAATGCCACATTTTTAATTTTAAATAGATATTCAAAAGCTTGCTTGATTTCATAAAATGAAATCATTCAAATTAATATTATTCAATTTAGAATAGGGGATTTTTATGAAGTATGGTTAATAAATTGGAAGTATGGTTCGTAAATGTAATTAACCAGAATAGAAGTTGGTCCAATCGAACAGACATAAAATCTAAAATTTTCTATTTACTTTTAAATAAAAATACTTTTAACAAAAATCGTTGGATATTTTCCTAAAATGGAATCCATAAATTGTAAATAGAATTGCCAGTGAGAAAAGTTTAGGTTTTCGGAACAACGACCAGAAAAATAACTTCCAATAGTAAATTCTTTCCTCTCCAATAATTCCTAATTTTATTATCGATTTGAATAATGCCATTATATAATTTGGATTGAGATGAAAAACTTTTTTTGATTTCGGTTCAAAATCTTTTAGAAAGTGAATAACTCGTTCATAATAGTATTTAGGTGAATAGATGGTGCGGAGGATTTTTTTATATCCATCGAGGAGAACTTTTGAATCCATATGAGGAATAAAGTTAATAGAAAAGTCTGTATTGTTACCAGTAAAATCGTTTAACAATCTTCCTTCATTCTCCAGTCTTTTCTGAAGTTTAGTTCCTTTAGGTGCATTTAGTAAACCCACCATTGCTGTAACAATACCACTTTCTTGAATAAAATCTGTCAACTTTTCGAAAATTGAAGGTGGATCATTATCAAATCCAACAATAAATCCTCCCTGAACTTCTAATCCGTATTCATGTAAAGTCCGAACACTTGATATTAGATCGCGATTTCTGTTTTGGTTTTTATTACATTCAACCAAACTTTCTTCGTTGGGTGATTCAATACCGATAAATACAGCTTCAAATCCCGAATTAACCATAAGTCGCATTAAGGTGTCATCATCTGCAAGATTGATAGAAGCCTCTGTGTTAAAGTAGAAAGGTCTTTTTCTTTTCTCCATCCAATCAGCAATTGCAGGTAGTATTTCTTTTTTAAGTTTTACTTTATTGCCAATGAAATTATCATCAACAAAAAATACCGGTCCTTTCCAACCTGTAAAATATAATGCATCTAATTCGGCTATTACTTGTTCTTTTGTTTTTGTTCTCGGTTTTCTTCCATAAAGAACTGTAATATCACAAAATTCGCAATCGAATGGACAACCACGAGAATATTGAAGATTCATTGAACTATAACTTTTTTGCGAAACTAATTCCCACATTGGTAAAGGTGTTATTGAAATATCCGCCCATTCTTCTGAAGTGTATAATCGTTTTGGCTTTCCATCATTCAAATCACTTAAAAATTGTGGGAGTGTAATCTCAGCTTCATTAAGTACAAGATGGTCAACGCTATCGTAATTTTCTGAACTGCTGGTAAATAATGGACCACCGGCAACAATTTTTGTTTTTAGATTTCTACATCGTTCAATTACTTCATTGGCAGATTCACTTTGAATTGACATCGCGCTTATAAATACAAAGTCAGCCCAAAGAATATCTTTATCAACCAACTCGCTGGTATTCATATCTATTAATTTTTTGTTCCATTCATTTGGAAGCAATGAAGCTACAGTTAATAATCCTAAGGGTGGGAAACTTGCTTTTCTTGAAACAAATTTTAAAGCATGCTTAAAACTCCAGAATGTATTTGGATATAATGGATAAACCAATAATATGTTCATTTATTTTCTCCGCCTAAAAATGTTATTTCTTTATTTTACGTAACCATTCTTTTGGGCATATTGATAAAGCATGGCATAAAGAATTTTTCTTGTACGATGTAAACGTGAACGGACGGTGCCAACCGGGCAACCAATAAAATCAGCAATTTCTTCATAGGAGTATCCCTCAATATCACACAGAAAAACAATTGTTCGGGATTCATCAGGCAATGCTGATAGTGCGTAAGTAATTTCATCATCAAGAATATTATTAAAATCATCGTTGTTATAGTGCCTGGATTTCACTTCATCGGATTTAATTGTTTCATAAAAATTTTCAATGTCTTCATAATTAACTTTCACTGGTTCTCTTTTCATTTTACGGTAATCATTTATGAACGAGTTTTTCATAATTTTGAAAAGCCAAGCCTTTGTATTGGTACCTTTTTTATACATATCAAAAAATCTAAATGCTTTTAATAATGTAGACTGCACTAAATCATTAGATTCGTCATTATCGTGCGTCATTTTCAAAGCAAAATTTTTAAGCGGATTTAAATGAGGTACTACTTCAGAATAAAAATCTGAATATTGATAATTCGTTTCAAGTTGTTCATTCATCATTACCTCCATTTGCTTTCTGTATTATGTATGATTTTATGGTAATATTTATTAACACGCACTTTGTTTTGAAACGTATTCGATTTACTACTATATCTCTAACCATATTTTTCTAAACAATTCTTAAGTAAGAATAATTTATTACTTAGTTTTATGTTTCAATAGGATTTAATAGTTGAAAAGATATTAACGCCATTAGAACGAGGCAATAGTTCATAAGGATGAAAAAGGAACTACATCCTTTGGATGATATCGAATTCCAGAAAAGCTGGATTTTATTGGAATAGCTTCTGATTGCTTCTAAGGAAATAAATCTGGTAGGTTAATTTGAGAGAATTCCGAATAAAAATTTTGTGAACAGATTTTAAACAATATTATACATTTCTGATTAAAAGCACTCCGGAATAAATTACTTCAATTTCATCTTTCTTAACTATTAAAGAATCAGAAATATTTTCAGAATAAAACTGGATAAAGTTTTCTGGTAATTCTCTATAATACTTTAATAATTGCCTGGAGGATTTTAATCTCGCTGCTACCAAAGAGTCGTTTGTTAATTTAGAATCAATATCAATTAACACTTTATCTCCTTTCCGTAAAAATCCAAAAGCTTTTTGTTCATTACAAATTACCACAAAGCAATTTTCTTTTTTAGAATATGGTAGTACAATCGTTCCGATAATATTATGAGTGGAAAATAAATCTTCACCAAGAATTTGAGATACAACAGGGTACTCATTTCCTGAAACATTAAAAAGTTCTATGTTCTCATCAAATAAATTTTGAGAATAAGCAATTTTATTAGTATCACTGTCATCTATCTTTATGTTTAATCCTTCCTCAAGTTTTTTAATAGTAACCTGGTTAGGTTTTTTTGTAGCACCTTTTTTTAAGTTATAAAAAACTTTAGAGCTGATGGAAGTTTTAAGCTCAAGTTCATTATCACTTATCCTAAAATCTTTCTCAAGTTTTTTAATGAAGGATTGCCAGTTCATAGATATATCAATTTGTTGGATGGAATCTATTCAAAAACTTGAGAATTATCAAGAAATTAATATTCTTAATGAGTGTCTGGCAGAAATTTCTTTCTGCGAATTAATAAGTTTCTTTTCTAGTCTTGCAACTTGTACACACGTACTAATTGCCCGGAAATTTGTGGCTAACGATTTTAATGGATGCGGAAACGTTTTGAACACTTCCTTAGTTTTATCGTTTTCAGTTGGATTGATTGTGAGACTAATTGGTGTTACTTCAGCATTATTTATTCCTTTTTCTTATTTTATTGGAGTTCATTTAGGTTATGGACTTATCGGTGCATGGATTGCACTTCCAGTTTATATCATTCCATATTCAACTGCAATTTATGTTAAATTCAGATGGGGGAAATGGCAAACTGAGAGGAATTTTTGATTTCTTGGAATTTGGAGGTAAGAATTTAAATTATTTATTTTTGCCAAACCGCTTGACAATATTTGCAGGTTAATTTATATTTACTACGGAATGAAAAGAAACATTACAATATTAAGCATATTTCTAATTCTCATAACTATTGGTACCACTTTGGCTGGTGCATACCTCATGTTTTTCCAAGGGAGGAGTGAGGGTGACAATATTGTTTTAGAATGGAAAACAGCCACCGAAGAGAGCGTTCAGAATTTTGCTATTGAAAGAAAAGCAATTAACAGCCATGATTTTACAACTCTTTCCTACATATCTCCAAAAGGAAATAACTCCCTTTATACCTACACTGATGAGAATGTTTATAAAGCAACAAGTGATATTTATTATTATCGCCTTGCGATATACGAAAAAAATAATCCTACTCCATCTCATTCAAGTGAAATTAGTGTGACTCATAATCCTTCCGACGTTAGACGAACGTGGGGAAGTATTAAAGCAATGTTCAGATGATATTGAAATTTGGCACATCTAAGATGTTTGCATTTTCAAAAATAAAGTTCCTCTTGATTTACATTCCAATAATTTTTTATTTAATTTTTTTAACCTACAGTTGTGCTCCTCTAAGTGAAACTCAAACTAAGGAAGAAAAGGATTCTGTTGAAGTAACTGTTCCCCAAATTAGTCGTCCAACACAAATTAGAGTATTGATTGAAAACGATTTTGCTAAAAAAGAAATTCAGTTCTCAATTCCTGTTCTTATTAAATTTAATGATTCTCTAATAGCAAGTGCAGATTCTAAAGATAAAATTAAATTTGATATAAATGGTGGCAATATTGAGTTGAAAATTGGTAAGAAAAAATATGAAAATCCATCATTCGATTTTGAATCTAAAAATCCCAGTCGTTACCTGGAATATAATAAACAATCATATCCTGGTAAGTTGCGGTTAATTTATAATTCAGAGAAATTTTGGTTAGTAAATATTTTAGAAGAAGAAGAATATGTACAAAATGTTGTAGCTGCTGAAACGGGTAAACAACTTCTTACAGTTCAAAACCTTGAATCCATCAAAGCTCTTGCGGTTTGTGTTAGGAATTATTCCTACCTAAAAATTAATGAACATAAAGATGCATTTGATGTTCATGATGATACTAGAGACCAATTGTACAAAGGATTTATTAAAAGTGATAATGTTCTTGATAGTGCAATTATAAAAACTAAAAACCAGGTTTTAACATTTGAAAATCAATTGGCTAATGTTTTTTATTTTTCTTCTTGTGGGGGATTTACTGAAAGCTCTGAAAACGTTTTTCCAAAAGCAACTGCACCATATTTAGCAGGAGTAAAGGATGGTGAGGGACCAAACTGTAAAATCTCTCCTTCGTTCAATTGGGAAGAATCTTTTTCTCAAAAACAGTTAATTAATCTGCTTGTACAAGCAAATTACCTTACTGGCAAGGATTGGGTGCTAAAAGATATTTATATCGCAAGCAGGTTTAAATCTGACCGGGTAAATGAACTAATTTTTAGTACTGAAAATAAACAAAATGAATCTAAGAGAATTGTTTTGAGCGGTAATTTAATACGTTCTGTAATCAAAACAAATCAAGGTAAAAATCTTCTAAAAAGCACAGTCTTTGATGTTGCAGTAAAAAGAAAAAAAAATAATGATATTGACCAGATTAAATTTGTAGGTAAAGGAAATGGGCATGGAGTTGGTTTATGTCAATGGGGTGCAATTGGATTAGCGCAACAAGGGCAAAAGTATGATGAGATTTTACAATTTTATTTTCCGGGTACTAAGTTAGAAACACTGAATGATTAATTCTGACTTGCCAATATATCTTGCCTCGCAATCTCCACGTAGAAGAAAATTATTAAAACAATTAAATCTTGAATTCAAATCCTTTAGTGTTGAGCTTAAGGAAGAATTTTTAGATGGGGAACATCCTGTAAGCACAGTTAAAAGACTTGCACTTGAAAAATTGAACCTGGCAAAACTTAAAATAAGTAAAGGAATTATAATAACTGCAGATACGATTGTGGTTCTAAATCACCATGTCCTTGGTAAACCAAAGGATAAAAAAGATGCGATGCATATATTAAATTTACTTAGTAATAAAACACATATAGTTTATACTGGATTTGCTGTTTATAATTCTCATTCCAAAAAGACAAAAATTAATTTTGAAAAAACCCTGGTAAAATTTAGACGGTTGGGCAGGAAAGAAATTATTGATTATATAAATACCGGCAGTCCGATGGATAAAGCTGGTGCTTATGGAATCCAGGATGATTTTGGTGCTGTCTTTGTAGAAAAAATTACAGGTTGTTATTACAATGTTGTAGGGCTACCGCTTACAAAACTGTACAAAACATTAAAAGAGATTGTTTGAGTGATAGAAAAAATAAGAAGAAATATTTTCACCTCGCTTGCTGTTGCCGCTGTTTTATATCTTGGATTTACCATTTACGCCGATTACAAGCAAGTTATTATTGCTTTTGAAAGATTTAACTGGCTGCTATTTCCTTTTTTACTTTTTTTATCCTTAATGAATTATCTTACAAGATTTTTTAAGTGGGATTATTATATAAGGCTTTTAAATATCCAATTAAGTTTTGTTGATTCGATTGCAATTTTTATGTCTGGATTTATTATGAGCGTTACTCCGGGAAAAATGGGAGAACTTATGAAAGCATACCTGGTGAAGCAGGTAACGCACGAATCTGTAAGTAAAGTAGCTCCCATTATAATGATGGAAAGGATAACAGATTTTATTGCGCTGGTCTTTCTGGCAATGATTGGCGCATATGTTTTCAATTATGGAACGTTCGTTATTATTGGAACAGGTATTTTCTGGATTTTACTTACCATTATTATCAGTCATAGAAACTCTTCATTAAAAATTATTGACTGGCTGGGTAAACTAAAATTCCTATCTAAGTACCACGATAAAATGATGACAGCTTATGAAAGCTCATTTGTAATGGTAAAACCCTTTCCTTTGTTTTACACAATAATTATAAGTCTTTTTTCCTGGTTCTTTGAATGTTTTGCTTATTATCTCATTCTTGTTAATTTTAATCTAAACATTTCAGTTTTATGGGCAACCTTTGTTTATACTTTTTCAATTATAGCAGGCGCTATTACAATGATGCCCGGAGGATTAGGTGTAACTGAAGGTTCTTTAACTTATTTAATGATCAGATCAAAAGTTCCAATGAATGTTGCTGTTTCTTCAACATTTATTATTCGGGTTGTTACTTTATGGTTTGCTGTTTTAATCGGAATTTTTGCTGTGGCTTTTTATCAAAAAAGATTTGGTAAAATTGCTTTTGAATCAAATGGAAATTAATTATAAGGAAATTAAATAAATGACTGAATATAAGCACATCAAACTGCCTTCAGATGGAGAAAAAATAAAAGTAAAAAATGAAAAACTTCGTGTTCCAAATAATCCCATCATACCTTTTATTGAAGGAGATGGAACTGGACCAGATATTTGGAAAGCATCAAAAGCTGTTTTTGATAGCGCCGTTGAAAAAGCATATAAAGGTAAAAAGAAAATTTCCTGGATGGAAATATATGCCGGTGAGAAAGCAACAAAAGTATATGGAGAAAACGAGTGGCTTCCAGAAGAAACTGTGGAAGCAATTGCTGAATTTATTGTTGCAATAAAAGGTCCGCTTACTACTCCTGTTGGAGGAGGTATTAGAAGTTTAAATGTGGCACTAAGACAAAAACTGGATTTATTTGCTTGCATTCGACCTGTAAAATATTATCCAGGAGCACCAAGCCCGATGAAGAAACCCAAAGATGTAAACATTATAATCTTCCGTGAAAATACAGAAGATGTTTATGGTGGAATTGAATTCAAGGCTAATTCAAATGAAGCAACCGAACTTATTTCTTTTATCAACAATCGTTTTAATAAAGGAATTCGTCCGGATTCCGGAATTGGTATTAAACCAATGAGTGAGTTTGGTTCCAAACGTTTAGTAAAAAAAGCTATTGATTATGCAATTATTAACAAATGTAAAAGTGTTACTCTCGTTCACAAAGGAAATATCATGAAGTTCACGGAAGGTTCCTTTAAAGAATGGGGTTACCAGTTAGCAAAAGAGGAATATCAGGAAACCTGCATTACAGAAGAAGAATTGAATTCCCTTTATGGTGGCAAATTGCCAGAAGGTAAAATTATTATTAAAGATAGAATTGCTGATAGTATGTTCCAGCAGCTTCTTTTAAGACCAAGTGAATATGAAGTTTTAGCCACACCAAACTTAAACGGAGATTACCTTTCTGATGCGGCTGCTGCACAAGTTGGAGGATTAGGAATAGCTCCAGGGGCTAATATAAGCTATCACGTTGGACTGTTTGAAGCAACACATGGTACAGCACCAAAATATGCCGGACTGGATAAAATAAATCCTGGTTCATTAATACTTTCCGGCGTAATGATGTTGCAATATATTGGCTGGGGGAAAGCAGCAAAGATGATTGAAAGAGCTATAACAAAAACAATCAAATCCAAAGTTGTTACTTACGATTTTGCCCGGCTTATGATAGGTGCAAAAGAAGTAAAAACATCTGAGTTTGCTGCTGAGATTGTAAAGAATATGAAATGAGGTCCCTCTAAAAAGCCCAAATACTCAAATTGTTATTTCCACAACAGTGGGAAGCTATTCAAAATTCTAGGTTCTATAAATTCCCGCTTGCCTGCTGCAAGCAGGTTTTCATACGAATGACCTTTTTAGACCAGACTTTATTATTAATCTAAAACCAAAAAAATACCACGATCAGGCGATTGCGCCATTTATACTACTACCATAATTTTGCTTTATCTTAAAGAAAAATCATAAAATAAATACTTAAAAAATAGATTCAATAACTATCGCTTAACAAACATTAAATCATTTAACAAATAGGGAAAAGGTACAATTATGAAAAAATTCTTACAAATGTTGGTGCTTTTAATAGCTTTGATTACTTTATCTTCGTCATTAGCATACTCACAAAAAGGCTGGTGGAAATTTGATGATGCTGCTAATTTGACTGCTGCTGTACCCGGTTACGGAAGTGCTTTGGAACTTACAGGAACTCTTACGGCTATAGCTGGTCCAACTGGTTCAAACGGCGCTGTAACTGTTCCTAAAGGAAGTTATTTAAAAATGACTCACGGTATTGCACCAAATGGAGGTAGAACTAAAGTTAACAGTTATTCGCTTTTAATTGATTTTAGAATTCCAGTAGCTGAATGGCATAATTTCTTTCAAGTAGATGAAGTGCCTAATACAAGTGATGGTGATTTATTTATAAAACCAACTGGTGAGATTGGTACTGCTGGAGCTGGTTATTCTACATTTTTAACCGCATTAAATACTTGGTATAGATTGGTAATTACCGTTAATAATGGAGTTGCCAATAAATCATATATCGATGGTCAGTTAATTAAGGACTGGAATGCATATGAGATCGATTCCCGTTATGCCCTTAATCCTACTTTACTTCTTTTTGCTGATGATGATGGCGATGATGGAGATATTGATGTTGCAGAAGTTGCAATATGGGATTCTCCTCTTTCAGCATCTGAAGTTTTAGCAATGGGAGGAGTTGGAATATTACCACTTCCTGTTGAACTCGCTTCTTTTAATGCAGCACAATCGAATGAAGGTATAGTTCTAAATTGGTCTACTATTTCTGAAAAAAATAATAGTGGATTCAGTGTTGAAAGAAAAGGACAAACTGACAATTGGCAATCAATAGGATTTGTTACCGGAGCTGGAACATCCACAGAAAAACACAGTTATTCTTTTTCAGATCAGGTTGATGGTTCAGGTAAATATTCTTACCGGTTAAAACAAATTGATCTTGATGGCAGTTTTAAATATTCACAAACAGTTGAAGTTACAACAACTCCAAGTGAGTTTAAATTGCTTAATAATTATCCAAATCCTTTTAACCCAGCTACATTCATTGCTTATGAATTATCAACAGATGCATTTGTAACACTGAAAGTTTATAATGCTACTGGCGAACTTGTTGCTGAGTTAGTTAATGAACTTCAAGTTTCAGGAAAGTACAAAAAGAGTTTTAATGCTTCTTCGCAATATAAATCATTGTCAAGCGGTATCTACTTTGCTGAACTCAGAGCAAATGAAAAAGTTCAAAGAATTAAAATGATGTTATTGAAGTAATAAATTATGAATACGGCTGCATCAAACAATTTGAAAAATGCTCCTGATGCAGCTGATCATTTTCAAAGTACTTCAAGCAAGGGATTGACGTAATTAGTCATCAGTTTTTTCTCACTAAGAAAAATCATCTTAAATTTGTCAATCTGAATTATTAATTAATCTTAGTAAGGTGCAAAATGAAACGCATTACATTTTTTTATTTGCTTTTTTTTGTAGCATCCAGTTCTTTTTTCTATCCACAAATATCCACCCGAAAAGGTTGGTGGAAATTTGACGATCAAACTAATCCGCTTAAAGCTGAGATAGGTTTTGGAAATGATTTGCAATTAGTTGGAACACATCAAACTATTGCTGGACCAGATTCCCAAAACAATGCGGTAAAAATAGGACCCGGAAGCTACTATAAGTTATATCATGGTATTCAGCCTAATGGAGGTGGTGTTCGTGTAAATGAATACAGCATCCAAATTGATTTTCGTATTCCTGAGTTGAACATCTGGCATTGTTTCTTCCAAACAGATACAACAAATGGAAGTGACGGAGATTGTTTTATAAATCCATCCGGTAATATTGGAGTGGGTGTAACCGGATATTCTGAACACACAATTGTTACCAATGAGTGGTACAGGTTGGTTATAGTAGTTCAAAATGGAACGCAGTACAAATATTATTTAGATGGTCAGCTTTTTAACGATGGAGCAAATCAGGCTATAGATGGTAGATTTGCGCTTGATAATTTACTCCTTATTTTTGATGATGATGATGGAGAAGACGGTGTAATTGATTGTGCCGAAATTGCAATTTGGGACCATGCACTTACCGCCCAGGAAGTGTTTGCATTAGGAAGTTTCCATGAGATTGATGTTACTCCACCAAACCCTGTAAGCGATTTATCAGTCAGTCCATTAGAATATCAGAATTTAGTAATTTGGACTGATGTGCCAGGTGAAAATGGCGAGGTTTATGACATTTATTATTCTGAAAAACCGATAACTGATATAACTAAGGCGGAAGTACTTACCTTAGGTATTCCGGAAAACACACAAGCCAAGGAACAAATTCTTCGCTCAGCAGGCACTGACCAGGATTTAACTTATTACTATGCTATAGTTTGTAAAGATTATGCAGGTAATTATTCTGAACCGTTCTATTTGAATACGCCAACTATTAATAAAGGAAAGGGAGTTCCAACTATAGCAAACTCTGCACCTGCTAATTTCAAAGCAGATGGAGATTTGGCAGAATGGGCATCCGTCCCTCAATTTAGAATTATTTTTTCGGAAGGAACTGGTTTTCCTGCTGTAAACGGAAGCTTTGATGGTGACGCAGATATAAGTGGAATTGCTTACTTTGCGATGGATAAAGATAACTTTTACTTTGCTGCAGATATTACAGATGATATTTACTCTTGGAAAGCAACTAATGATCCTTGGATGAACGACTGTGTCGATCTTTTCATCGGTTTATTTGATTCTCACAGAACTTTCTTTGACAGTTACGAACGTGGTGCAACTCCTCATTATCAAATTCGCTTTGATCAAGAAAGGGTTACCACATTCTATAGCGATAGTTTATTATTGCTCGGTCCTAATTATTACTTCACAGAAAAGTTTCCTACAGGATATATGTTTGAAGCAAAAATTCCATTCGTTGATATAGCAAAAAAACGAAATTATTATTACACTGGAGCAAAGGATAGTGTTTTTGTACCACAAGAAGGAATGAAAATCCCGGTTGATTTCTCAATTAATGATGCTGATGCAACTGGTGACAGGGAAGTAGTTTTCACTTATTCACCTTATAATGAAGACCAATCCTGGCAAGACCCAACACGCTGGTTATGGACATGGATTGGTAACAAAATGATTCCTGATGATGTTAATGATACAAAAATTATAAACAGTTATAACTTAGCTCAGAACTATCCGAATCCGTTCAACCCGTCAACTAAGATTACATATTCGCTTCAAAATCCTGAGTTAGTTACATTGAAAATATTTGATGTTCTTGGACGAGAAGTTGCAACCTTAGTAAATCAATATCAAACAGCAGGCAACCATACTGTAAGTTTTAATGCAGGTAGTCTTGGTAGCGGAATTTACTTCTACAAAATTGAAGCTGGTTCATTCCAAAGTGTTAAGAAATTGATGTTATTAAAGTAAATTTTTGTTGTTATTTATAGCAAGTACAACAAACCTCTCCTTTGAGAGGTTTGTTGACTATAACCATCTGTAACCAAAGTAAATTATTTATGAAAAAATATATTAAATCATTTGCCACAATACTATTCATATTTATCATAATATCAGCAAGTGTATTTCCACAGCCTATCAGAGTAATGACATTCAATATAAGGCTTGATAGTCCGGATGATGGAGAAAATATCTGGAAAAATCGGAAGGCAAATCTTACAAGCATGATAGAATTTTATAAAGCAGATTTGGTTGGTCTCCAGGAAGCACAAAAACATCAAATTGATTTTATTATGAAATCGTTACCTGGGTATGGTTGGTTTGGTGTTGGACGGGATGATGGAAAAGAAAAAGGAGAATTCACTGCCATTTTATTTCGTAAGGACAGATTTGATACATTAGAGACTTCAACTTTCTGGTGTTCGAACACACCGGAACATCCTGGTTTAGGTTGGGATGCAGCATATCAAAGAATTACTACTTTGGGAAAGTTTAAAGACAAACTAACAGATAAAGCATTTTATTTGTTTAACACTCACTTAGATAATGAAGGAACAATAGCAAGATTTGAAAGCGCAAAACTCATTAAGAAAAAAATGCAAATTCTTTGCTCTAATTATCCTATCATATTAACAGGCGATTTTAATTCAACTCCTGATTCAGAACCTTACCAAATAATTGTTTCAACTTCAGATATTGACACATCTTTAAAACTGGTAGATTCCCATTCAGTTACCAAAGGCAAACCTTTTGGTCCAAGTGGAACGTTTACCGGATTTGATCTTAATGCAAAACCGAAAGAGCCGATTGATTTTATTTTTGTAAGAAAGGGAATTACAGTTTTATCCCATGGAACTCTCTCAGATTCTTTTGATGGCTATCTTCCTTCGGATCATTACCCGGTTTTAGCTGAAATTATTTTATAATATCGCTGAAGATTTGTGTTCTAAAATTATTAGATATAAATAATCCAATTATCCTGATAACCAGATATTCCATTGCAATGTAATTGTTTAAGTTAAATTGTTGTAAAATTAAACCTACGATTATCCATTGGGTAAATTTGAAGAGTTTAATGTTTTTTCTTCCATTTGATTTTCACTCACATCCTTAGTAATTTTACCTCAAAATTATAATTTAAAAAGGAGGACTTATGTCTCGAGATAACGGTATGGGAAAAGGACTATTGGTTGGCTTCCTGGCTGGTTCTGCAATTGGTGCTATCATCGCATTACTTTATGCTCCAAAGAGTGGTAAAGAATTAAGAGGTGATTTAAAAGAAAAGACTGATGAATTCCTTGATGATGCACAGGAATATTTAGTAACCGCCAAGCAAAAAGCTACGGAAATAATAAACGATGGTAAAAAGAAATCTGAACGATTAGTAGCAGATGCTAAAACAAAAGTTGATGTATTACTTCAGGATGCAGAAAAAGTTTTAACTGAAGCAAAAAGCAAGGCTGTTGATTATGTTTCCAGTGGAAAAGAAACAGTTGCTAAGGAAAGCGAAAAACTTAAAAGCGCTTTCAAAGCCGGTGTAGATGCCTATAAAAGTGAAACTAAATCTTAAGCGTCAATAATGGAAATACTAATAAATATTTTAATTGCGTTACTATTGGTTGCTACAATTTTCTTGTATGTATACCTAATCCAATTTTTAAAGAAAAGTGCAACTGCAATAGAAAAATTACAGGAAGACGTTCATCAACTAAAAGTAAATTTTGATCCGGTTCTGTCTAATTTGAATTCGATAAGTGACAGCATTGCAAGTGTTTCAAATGTCATCGACAATCAAGTTTCGACTTTAGGAAATCTCGTTGATCAAGTTAAAGTAAAAATAGAAAGTCTTCTGAACATTGATAAAAAAATTATAGAAAGCTTTGAAGATTCTCCTATTGCCGATCTGTATAGAAAACTTAAAGGCGCATCAAAAGGTGCCTCGGCGTTTTGGGATACTTACAAAAGAAAATAACTGATTCGTTGAATTAAAAATTTCTGGAGGTCACTTGAAAGAATACGGACCGGAAGCAATCCGGAATATTGCGCTCATTGGGCATGGTGGAAGCGGTAAAACTTCACTGTCTGAACTAATCCTTTTTACTGCCGGCGAAATAAATAGAATTGGAAAAATTGAGGAGGGAAATACTGTATCAGATTATAATCCAAACGAAATCGAAAGACAAATCTCAATAACTGCTGCTCCGCTTCATATTGAATGGAATAACACCAAAATAAATTTTATTGATACGCCTGGTTATTCTGATTTTGTCGGTCAGGTTAAAGGATCGCTAAGAATTGTTGATACTGCTGTTTCAATAATCAAATCAGCAGAAGGTGTTGAAGTTGGAACTGAAACAACATGGAATTTTGTAAAAAACTATAATCTTCCCGCAGCAATTATCATCAACAAAATAGATAATGAGCACTCCAAATTTGCTGAAACGGTAAAATCAACTAAAGAAATTTTGCATCCGGATGTTACAGTTATAACTTATCCGGTACGTGAAGGAATGAACTTCGATACTGTAATCGATATTTTGAAAATGAAAGCTTATACTTATGGAGATGCAGGAAGTAGGAAAGTAACGGAAGCAGAAATTCCTGCCGACAAAAAAGCAGATGTAGAAAAATTGAGAGAAGAATTAGTTGAAAAGATTGCGGAATCCAGCGAAGATTTAATGAATAAATTTTTTGAGAATGGTACATTGACTGATGAAGAATTAATCCAGGGATTAAAAATTGCAATATTGAAGAGAAGTCTTATCCCGGTATTTGCTATATCGGCAACTAAAGGTGTTGGCGTAAATAATTTTATTGATTTTGTGAATAAGTATTTTCCAACTCCTTTAGAAAGAGGAAATGTTGAAGCTAAATTAAAAGATAAGGGAACAAAAATATCTCTACCTTGTGATGCAAAAGCTGAACCTGTTTTATTTATTTTTAAAACTTTGTTGGAACAACATGTTGGAGAACTTTCTTTTTTCAAAGTTTTTTCCGGAACTGTAACACCTGGACTCGATCTTATTAATCAATCAAATGTAAAGACAGAAAGACTTGGTCAGTTATTTATGATGAACGGAAAAAACAGGCAGGATATTGCGCATGTTTTAGCTGGTGATATTGGTGCGGTAGTTAAATTGAAAGATACACATACCAACAATACACTTTCATCTAAAAACTTTGCAGTTATTATAGATCCAATTGTATTTCCGGATCCAATCATTCACGAAGCAGTTGTTCCTAAAGCTAAAGGGGATGAAGATAAAATTTCTGCAGGTTTGCACACTTTGCACGAAGAAGACCCAACATTCATTTCCAAATTCGATCCTGAACTTAGCCAGACAGTTGCTTCCGGACAAGGAGAACTTCAGTTGCAGCTTGCTGTTAAATTACTAAAAGATCGTTATGGAGTTGATGTTGATTTGAAAGAACCCAAAATTCCTTACAGAGAAACAATTAAAGGCAGGTGCGATGAAGCTGAATACAAACATAAAAAACAATCCGGTGGGCGCGGGCAATTTGGTCACGTCTTCTTAAAATTGGAACCATTACCACGCGGTGGCGATTTCCAATTTGTTAATGCAATTGTTGGTGGTGTAATTCCTGGTAGATTTATTCCTGCCGTTGAAAAAGGAATTATCGAAACAATGACAAAAGGAATCTTATCCGGTTCTAAAATGGTTGATATTAAAGTAACACTTTACTTTGGTTCATTCCACGATGTTGATTCAGATGAAATTTCTTTCAAGATCGCCGGTGCGCAAGCATTTAAAAAAGGATTCCTGGACGCAAGACCAGTACTTCTTGAACCTATTTATGAAGTTGAAGTAAAAGTACCAGATGAATTTATGGGTGACGTTATGGGAAATCTTTCTAGCCGTCGTGGAAAAATATTAGGAATGGATTCAGATGGTCCATTCCAGATTATTAAGGCAAATGTTCCTTTATCCGAACTTTATAAATATTCAACACACCTCCGCAGTTTAACTTCCGGTAGAGGAATGTATAAAGCAAAATTTTCTTATTACGAAGAGATTCCAAAGGAAGTTGAAGCGAAAGTAATTGAAGAGTATAAGAAATCGAAAGAAGAAGAATAATTTCTTTTGATTAAATCTATTTTAATAACCCCGATTTAGTCGGGGTTATTTATTTTATACAGTTGAGAGGTTACAATGGATAGACTTTGGTCACCTTGGCGTTCGAAATATATTGATTCATTTGCTGATGGGAAAAAACCTGATAGCTGCATTTTCTGCAATCAGAAAGAATCAGATGTGAATGACAAAAATAATCTTATCGTGTATAAAGACAAACTTACATTTGTTGTTTTAAATCTATATCCATATAACAATGGACATATGATGGTTATCCCTTATAGGCATACAGATGATTTTTCAAGTATAACTCAGGAAGAAAATATTGAGTTGATGAAAAATTTACAGCTATCAGTAAAAGCGCTCGCGATTGCAATACATCCGGATGGTTATAACATTGGTGCAAATTTAGGAAGAGTATCTGGTGCTGGAATTGACCAGCATATTCATTTTCATATCGTTCCGCGCTGGAATGGTGATATGAATTTTATGCCTGTAATAGGAGAAGTGAAAGTTATTTCTCAGGATTTGCTGGAAACAAAAACTAAGTTGCTTAATGCTTTTAAGGAAATAGTAAAATAATATTGAATTCAAGAATTTGTACATTCAATATTACATGATCATTATTTATAATTCAATCTACTCGGTTGCTAATTTCAATTTATCCAATTTTCCAGTTTCGTTAAAATGAAAATTTTATTAGCTCCAAATAGTTTTAAGGAATGCTCAAGTTCTGTAGAAATTGCAAGTTACTTTACTCAAGCACTACACCAACTTTCCAAATTAAGAAAATTTGATCTCTCAATTATTAGTAAACCCATCTCTGACGGAGGAGATGGTTTTCTTGATGTATGCAAAGAACTTTTCGATTTACAAATTATTCAATTCCAAATTACAACACCGTACAATAATGAAAAGATTAACTGCCCGATTGGTTATTCTGAAAAATTAAAAACTATTTTTATTGAATCAGCCAAAGTACTTGGACTAAAATTAGTTCCAGCAGAAAATCGTTTACCACTTTTTCTTAGTTCAAAAGGAATGGGAGAATTGTTTAATCAAATTTCAGAATTGCAACAATCACATAAAATCAATTTAAATAAAGTAGTTATTGGAATTGGTGGAACAAGTACAACAGATTTTGGAATTGGAATGTGCGCTCAACTTGGGATGAAAATTTTTAATGAAAATGATATTGAACTTGCAGCACTACCAAAATATTTTGCAAATGTAAAAAGAATTGAATGGAAGAAACCTGTATTTGAATTTGATATCGAAGTTATCCTTGATGTTAATATTCCTTTGCTCGGCTCATCCGGAACAAGCAGAATATTTTCTCCACAAAAAGGTGCTTCTGCTGAAGTTGTTGAGGAATTGGAAAAAGGATTGCGAAATATTGTTGATATTCTTACCGGTGAAAAGAAAAATAATTTAAGTGGTGCAGGTGGTGGTCTTGCCGGAGCATTTTATTATTTTCTTGATGCTAAATACAAATTTGCAAAAAGTTTTATTACCGAAGATTTAGGAATTAACGATGAAATAAAACCTGATTTAATTATTACAGGTGAAGGACAATTCGATTCGCAATCTTTTTTTGATAAAGCTACTTCTGTTGTAATTGATAAGTATAAAAGCTCTGGGAAACCAATTTTTGTTTGCTGTGGAATTGTAAAGGATATAGGTGAACTGAAAAATTATGCCAACATCTACTTTATTGAATTGTCTGAATTCTTTAGAAGCAAGGATGAATCAATTAAAGAAATTAAAAAAGGAATTCATTTAGCCAGCGAAGAGATTATTAAAAAATACTTATCAAACAATTAGTCTATTAATTCTTCTATTTTGCACTACGATTTTAAGCATTATATTTAACAATAAAATTCTAAAAAAAATAAAAAGATAGTAAAGGAAAAATCAATGACGGAAAATTTTGAAAAGCTTGAAAAACTAAGAGTCCCAGCTTTAGATGAAATACTTGGCGTTCCATTCAAAGTTCTAAAAGATGGATTTGTTCGGGTAATAGATTATTTAGGAAGCGATGAATCAATTGTTCAGGCTGCCAGAGTTTCTTATGGAAAAGGTACAAAGAAGCTAAGAGAAGATGAAGCACTTATCAGGTATCTAATTCGTCATCAACATACAACTCCATTGGAAATGTGTGAAATTAAATTACACTTACGGGTTCCAATGGATTGCTGGCGCCAATGGATCCGCCATCGCACAGCAAACGTAAATGAATATTCTACTCGTTATTCAATTGCAATAGATGCCGCGGAAACAACCGCTCCTGAAGAATGGAGAAAGCAGGCAATTACAAACAGGCAGGGAAGTGAAGGATTTTTAAGTGAAGATACTGGAGAAGAATTAACTCAAAGAGAATCTGAACTTCACAAAATGACCCGTGATGTTTATAATAAGAGAATTGAAGCTGGAGTTGCTCGTGAACAGGCGAGAAAAGATCTTCTTCTTTCCACATACACAGAAGCTTATTGGAAAATTGATCTTCATAATTTGCTTCACTTTTTGGAACTTAGAATGGAAGTAAATGCACAATTAGAAATTAGAAAATATGCTGAAGTTATTTGCAACGAAATTGTAAAACGATGGTGCCCAATTACCTGGCAGGCTTTCTGGGATTATCAGATGAATGCGATGACTTTTTCTGGTCTTGAAATAAAAATAATTACAGCAATGATAAATAATGAAAATGAAATGATAACAAATTATGGTAAAGAGTTTGGGTGGTTAAAAGATGATGGAACAAAAAAAGTACAAAACAGGGAATTATTTGAATTTGAGGAGAAATTGGAAAAGCTTAAAATTAAATCTCCTTGGTAATTAATTATAAAATTATAACTCAATTTCGAATTGTAAATTAAACTAACAAATAAAGTGAAAAAGACAAAAATAGTAATATTCCTATTCCTCTTATTCTATTCCTTATCAACTTTAATTGTTGGGCAGAGCTTTAACTTTATTAATTATAGTGATGAGAATGGTCTTGCCAGTAATTTAACAAAAGCCTGCGTTCAGGATTCAAACGGATTTATTTGGATTGCTACAGATGCGGGCGTTGTAAGATTCGATGGAAAAAATTTTGTTTCTATAAATATTAATTTACCTTCACTTTATATTAAAGATATTTCAATTACACCTTTAAAAGAAATTCTTATTTCGACAGATCTTGGAGTTGGATACATAACCCAACATGAAAATAAATTCCTATATTCTCCATTGCTTAAAGGTTACACTTTAAAAACAGATACAAGTTTGTTTTATCCAAAATCAATTTATTTTGATAAAAATAAAAATCTATGGATTAGCGATAATAACGGAGTTGTTTTTTACAAAGATGGTAAACTAAAAAAGTACGTTTTCGCTCATGAATATACTACCGATAGTTATTCCAGATCCTTTTCCTTTGCGGAAGATAATGCGGGAAATTTAATTGTTTCGTCTTGGCAGGGCTATTTATTCCTCTTTAATAAAGAGCAGGACAAGTTTATTAAATTAGATTATGAACCTTCACAAAAACAGTTCTATATAAATTGTATTTCTTTTCAGAAAGATAATTCTTTACTTGCCGGAACCAGTTTTGGAATTCTGAAATTAACTTTCGAAAACAATTTCAAAAAAGTAACATCAAGATTAGTTCTACCACTTGCTCCAGTATCATCATTTAAGGTGAATAATAATGGTGATTATTACATCGGTACCTGGACAAGTGGGATGTACCTTTGGAAAACTAAAACAAATCAATTGGTAAATCTTGATGAACTTGGATTTCAGACTGTCAATAATTTATTCCTGGATAAAGAAAATTCAGTGTGGGTATGCTCGGATGCTGGATTAGGGTTAATTCTAAAAACCACATTTGCTAAATCAGAATATGAAGAAGATATTCAAAAAACAAGCAATTCTTACATAACTGTTTTAACGGCATCGGACAATGGAGAAATATTTTTCTCTGACCAGGAATATATTTATAAGGTTATTGAGAAGGATAAAAAATTTGAATATAAACGGATCCATAACAGTAAGGGGAAAAGAATATTAAGTTTTTGTTTGTATGGTAATGAATTATGGATATCATACCGAAATGGTGAATTAGCTCATATTAAAGATCAGAAGGAAAAATTATTTTCTCAGCAGCAGCTCGGTGGCCGATTATTTTCGCTTGCATCTGATAGAGATGGTAATTTTTGGGGAATTGATGAAGTAACAAAAAATATAATTCGGATAGATAATAACAATAACATCAAAAAATATGATGTAATTAATTTCGTTGGTAAATCACAAATTCTGGAAACTACGAAAGATGGGAAAATTTATTTTATTAGCTGCGATGAACAATTTCATTTCCTTAGATACGATAAACCACATGATAAATTTTTAGTTGTTGATATTTCTCAAAATAAAAAACTTGGGGAGTCTACAATCATTTCTGATTTTTATGTTGCAAATGAAAACATAATTTGGATTGCTTCAAATAAAGGCTTATTCAAAATAGAAAATCGGAAGGTTATCGATTTGAATACCAGTGTTTATTCAGATATTCCCTTAAGCAAAGCTATCTTTGTGGATAAAAATAAAATCTGGATTGGAACGGAGAAAGGTTTATTAATTAATATTAATGGTCAGATAACTTCATTTAATCAAAAAGATGGACTTCCTAATTCTGTAATTGCACCAAGAGGTATTGCGTTTGACAAAGATAACAGAATTTGGGTTGCTACTTCCAGCGGTTTAGCATATTGGCAAAAGGAAAGTTTTCAAATTACTAAAACTCCAATGCCGACATTATTAAATATTTCAATAAACAACCAACCTGTAACAATAACGCAAAATGATCTGGAATTTATTAGCAACTCTAATTTAACAGCAAATTATGTTTCACTTAGCTTTCCTGATAGAATTCATTATCAGATTAGGTTGGTTGGACGGCAGGAAAATTGGTTTAAACCTTCAACTCAAACACAAATTGATTATTTAAAGCTGCCGGAAGGTAATTATACTCTGCAGATTAAAGCAAAACAATCTGGTTATTTGTGGAGTGATATTACTGAATTCCATTTTAGAGTAATCCCACCCTGGTATAAAACGTGGTGGATGTATACAGTTTATGGGATACTATTAATTTTGCTTGTGGTAGTTGTAATTCTTAGTGTGCAAAAGAAAAAATTCCATTATTTACTTGCTCAAAAAGAAGAACTGGAGAAATTAGTTTCTGAAAAAACGAAAGCACTTGTTGACGAAAAAGAAGTTGTAGAAAAATTATTAAGAGAAACTCAAAAAGCTAAAAAAGAACTTGAAAGATCAAATTCAGATTTACGAAGTGCAAATGAATTGAAAAGTGATTTATTAAGTATTGCAGCACATGATCTTAAGAATCCTTTAGGAACTATTATGAGTTTTTCTCAAATGATTTTAGAAGAAGAAAATCTTAGTCCAGATGTTGTAAAAATGGTTACACTAATACATGAATCATCTTTAACAATGCTTACATTAATAACGGAAATATTAGAATCAGTTATTGTTGAAAGCACCAAACTAAAGCTGGATTTGGAACAGATTGATTTAAATGAGCTTGCAGAGAAAGTAACAAATGAAAATATTCCAAGCGCAAAGTTGAAAGGACAGGAAATTATTTTTTCTTCTTATGATGTATATGACGTTTTAGCTGATTCTAATTGGATGCGCCAGGCAATAGATAATCTAATCAGCAATGCTGTTAAATACTCTCCCCGTAATAAAAGGATTTGGATCTCATTGGTTGGAGATGATGAAAAAGTTCAGATTAGAGTTAGAGATGAAGGACCAGGATTATCGGATAAAGATAAACTAAATCTTTTTGGAAAATTTCAACGATTATCTGCAAAGCCTACCGGTGGTGAGTCTTCAACTGGATTGGGACTTTCGATTGTAAAAGAAATAGTAAACTTACACAATGGTAAAATATGGGCAGAAGGTGAGCCGGGTAAAGGGAGTACTTTCATAATTGAGCTTGCAGCAAAAAAAATGGATTCGCTAGTTTATTAATTTCAAAAATTAAATTACGTGAAAAAAATAATTATAGCGGCTGTCGCAAGAAACGGGGTAATTGGTAAAGCGGGCAAAATTCTGTGGCATTCCGATGTTGAATTTAGACATTTCAAAAACACCACATTCGGGTTTCCAATAATAATGGGAAGAAAAACTTTTGAATCTCTTATTAATCCATTAAATGGACGTACGAATATTGTACTTTCAAAAGATCCGAATTTTATTCCACCTGACGAAAGTGTAAAAGTTTTTAATGATTTAGAAAAAGCATATCTTTATTGCGAAAAAGTATTAAGGTCGGAAAAAGTTTTTATAATCGGCGGTGGAGAAATTTTTAATCAAAGCATTAATGAAGCCGATGAATTATTGATTTCTAATATGAATTTTGAAGCTGATGGTGATGTTTACTTTCCGGATATTGATTTAAACAAATGGAAAGAAGTATCTAATGTTAAGTTTGCAGATTTTACAATCGTTAATTATAAAAGAAAGGAAAAATGAAACTTGGAATATTGGAATGATTGCTCGGAATAATTCCCGAATTATATTTTCAATATTTTAAAATTAAGATTATGGATAAAAATAAAATTAAAATATTGCCGGAAAATATTGCTAACAAAATAGCAGCTGGAGAAGTTGTACAAAGACCTGAATCTGTTGTTAAAGAATTGCTTGAAAATTCGGTTGATGCTGGTGCAAGAAATATTGATTTGATAGTTAAACGGGCTGGTAAGGTGTTTATTCAAATTGTTGATGACGGTGAGGGAATGACAGAAGATGATGCTTTATTAAGCCTTCAGAGGCATGCTACCAGCAAAATTTTTACATATGAAGATCTGGAAGCAATTAGTACTTATGGTTTTAGAGGAGAAGCATTAAGTTCAATTGCCGCAGTAAGCCAGATTGAAATTAAAACACATCTGCCAACAGAAGAAGTCGGGACATATCTCCGGACAGATGATGGAATAAACATTTCAAAGGAAAAAGGTGCTTATCCTAAAGGAACATCCATCATTGTTAAAAATCTTTTCTTTAACACTCCAGCAAGAAGAAATTTTATGAAGTCGGATGCAACAGAATTGAAGCATATAATTGAAACCTTCAAGCGGGAAGCTTTAAGTCAGCCATCCATAAGTTTTAAATTATACAATGATGATGATTTAATATTCGATCTTCCTGCAGGTTCTAAAGAAGATAGAATCAAAGCTGTATTTGCGGAAAACATGCTTGATGCTCTTGTTGAAGTTAAAGAACTTACCGATTTCATAAATATGACTGGTTATACAGCGAAACCAAATTTTTTAAAAAAGAATAAAGGCGATCAGTATCTGTATGTTAATAATCGGTATGTGATAAGCAAACAGATAAATCATGCTGTCTTTAACGCTTATGAACATCTATTGGAAAAAGGTGATTACCCATTCTTTGTTCTATTCCTTGATTTAGATCCTAAAAGAGTAGATATAAATGTCCATCCTTCCAAACTGGAAATTAAATTTGAAGATGAAAGAGATGTTTACAATTTTGTTCATGCTGTAATTAAAAAAAGTATTTCCAGCCACGACCTGGTACCCACGATGTCCTTTGTAGATAATAAAAATGAAAATGAAAAACTTGCCTATAACAGTTTTGTTAAACTAAACCGGAATGATTTTTCTGACCGACCAGCTTTAGATAATAAAAATATTTCATTCAGGCATACTGATTATAATAAAACATCTTTAAGTGATAATGAAATTGATGCACTGTTTGGTTCGTTGAACATGGATAATAGGAAGCAAGTAATAAGTTCAACAGATACGCCTGGATTGCAGGAAAAAGAGTATAAAGAAACAGAAGTTGATGCTACTGACAAAACTAAAAATCAGCAGGGAATGGAATCATCTTTCATAATACAATTGCATAATAAATATATCCTTTCGCAGATCAGAAGCGGTTTGATGATTATAGATCAACATGTTGCACACGAAAGAATCTTGTATGAAAAAGCTTTAAGAGCATTTGACGCAAATATGCCATTTTCTCAACAGCTTCTCTTTTCTCAAACAATCAAAGTGGATGCTGGTGAATATGCTATGTTAAAAGAACTTCAACCATTTTTAACAAAACTTGGATTTGAAATCCGGTTCTTTAGTAAAGATACAATAGTAATTGATGGAGTTCCACAGGATGTAAAATTAGGAACCGAAGAAGCTATTCTGCTTGATATTCTTGAAGAATATAACAAGAATCAGAAGGAAAGAAACCAGGGAGACCAGGATAGTCTTGCAGCATCCTTTGCATGTAAAGCAGCAATAAAAGCCGGCGATAAATTAAGCGATAGAGAAATGCGGCTACTTGTTGATCAACTATTTGCAACATCAATACCATATACTTGTCCTCACGGTAGACCAATTGTTATCAAGATTCCATTGGATGAATTTGACAAGAGATTTGGAAGAACGTCCTGATCAGCCAACTTATTTTTATTCCCAGATTTCGTTGATAAATTTTCGAACAAAGTTTCTTATCAAAATAATTCAATCGATCTAAACTAATCTGCAGCTTTTAATGTTAATAATATCAAACAAAAATATTTTTGTAACTTAATTATGAAATAATTATTAGAAACTTATTCATCAACATAGAGGGCACTATGAACGAAGAATATAAAAAATCGAAAGATAGATATTTAGCAAAAGCAAATTCTTCACCTACGATGGGGTTAAAGTATACTTCTGTAAGCGGTGAACCAACCAAGGTTCTTTACAGTCCTGATGATACTGAAAACATTAATTACTTAAATGAAATTGGATTTCCGGGAGAATACCCTTACACACGAGGTATACATCCCAATGGTTACCGTGGAAAAATTTGGACAATGCGCCAGTTTGCAGGATTTGGATCGCCGGAAGATACAAATCAAAGATTCCATTATTTGCTGAACCACGGACAGACGGGGCTTTCAGTTGCTTTCGACTTACCAACTTTAATGGGATATGATTCCGACTCAGCACAAAGCCAAGGTGAGGTTGGTATTTGCGGCGTTGCAATTTCATCCTTGAAGGATATGGAAGTTCTGTTCGATAAAATTCCATTGGATCAAGTTTCAACATCAATGACGATCAATTCTCCTGCAGCTATGATCTTTGCTTTTTATCTTGCTGTAGCAAAAAAGCAAAATGTTGATTTTAAAAATCTTCGCGGAACACTTCAGAATGATATTTTAAAAGAATACATTGCTCAAAAAGAATATATTTATCCGCCAAATCCTTCTATGAGGATTATTACGGATATGATTGAGTTTTGTACAAATGAAGTTCCGCAATGGAATCCTGTTTCAGTAAGCGGATACCATATACGGGAAGCTGGCTCAACCGCAGCACAGGAACTTGCATTTACTCTTGCCGATGGTTTTGCATATATCGAAGCTTGTATAAAAAGAGGAATGGATGTGGACTCTTTTGCACCGAGGATTTCATTCTTCTTTAATTCCCACCTTGATTTTTTTGAAGAGATTGCCAAGTACCGGGCAGCAAGAAAGATTTTTGCAAAACGTATGAAAGAAAAGTACGATGCAAAAAATCCGCGCTCGTGGTGGCTAAGATTTCATACTCAAACTGCTGGCTGCACTTTAACAGCACAGCAACCGGAGAATAACATTATCCGGACAGCCTTCCAGGCATTGGCAGGTGTGCTTGGAGGAACTCAATCTCTTCACACCAACTCAATGGATGAAACTCTTGCATTGCCGAGTGAGAAATCTGTAAAGATTGCTCTGCGAACCCAGCAATTAATTGCTTATGAAACGGGAGTGATAAATACAGTTGATCCACTTGGAGGAAGTTATTATATCGAAACCTTAACCGATAAAATGGAAAAGCAGACTTACGAAATATTTGAAAAGATAGATTCCTTCGGTGGTGTAATTGGAGCTATTGAAGCTGGTTATTTTCAGAAAGAAATTGCTGATGCTGCTTACAGATATCAGATTGAGTTGGAGAAAAAAGAAAAATTTATTGTTGGAGTGAATGAATTTATTGAGGAAGATGAAAAAGTGGAAATAACTTTACTACAAATTTCACCGGAAGTAGAAAAGAAACAGAAGCTGCAGCTTGCAGAATTAAGGCAAAGCAGAAACAACGAAGCAGTTCAAAATTCATTAATAGAAATTTCTAATGCAACATCAGACGGAAAAAATTTAATGCCTGTACTTGTTAATGCAGCAGAAAATTATGTAACTTTGGGGGAGATGGTTGATGAATTAAAAAAACATTTTGGTACTTACCAGGAGGTTGCCGTATTCTAAATGGTTAAGAATTATTTCCAGTTGCTGCGTATACCACAATGGATAAAAAACTTTTTTGTTTTTGTTCCTATACTTTTTGCAAAGCAATTATTTGTTGAATCCAATTTTTATCTTGTTTTACTTGCATTCTTTTCTTTCTGTCTTGCTTCCAGCACAGTTTATATAATAAATGATTTAGTTGATATCCGGCTCGATAAACTTCATCCAGTAAAAAAAAATAGACCGATTCCAAGCGGAAGAATTTCCAAAAAAAATGCAATCATTGTAGTTTCCATTATATCGGTTGGAATCATTTTTATTTGCTCATACCTTAACATTAAATTTATACTTGCACTAACCGGCTATATTGTATTGAACATCGCTTACTCACTAAAACTTAAGCAAATTGTAATCATAGATATTATGAGCATAGCTGCTGGATTTATGTTAAGAGTTATGGCGGGAGCATTTGTAATTTCAGTTTATATTTCAAGCTGGTTAATACTAACTACATTATTCATTTCTTTATTTTTGGCAATTATGAAACGCCGTTCTGAGTTGAACTTAAATATTTCAGAGAATTCAAGCGCTACAAGAAAAGTTCTTTCAGAATATTCGGTTGGATTTACTGAGCAGATGGCTACAATTAGCGCTGCTGGTGTAATAATCTGTTATGCTCTTTATTCTGTTTCGGAAAGAACAATTCTATATGTTAAAAGTGAAGGTTTAGTTTATACAACAATATTTGTTGTATTTGGCATATTCCGATTTATGTACCTTGTTTATATAAAAAGCAAAGGAGAAAATGCAACGGAAGTTATGCTAACCGATGTTCCAATGATTGTGAATTTAATTTTATACGTTCTCACTGCTATTTTTATTGTATATCACTAACAGCAATTTTTAAAACGTTTTTGGATAATTTTTTAAAAAAAGATTTACTACGATTCCATTCCTTACAAATCTGTTTTTGGAAATCCTATAATGAATAGACAGATGTAATCGGTTAATCAATGCAAAAGTAATAAACTGAATTCCGGTTTGTGTCCTTTGGAAAATTTTACACCTGGTGCTGGAAGATGAAACATATTGATCAATGATTTTAATAAAGTAAAGTCTTTACCATTTAACGGAAGTAATTCAAGATCATAATCAAAAGTAAAAACATATTCTCTTCTATTTACATTATCGGCGCCACTATAACCAAATGCAACCTGAAGAAAATCTGGCCAGTAAGGTTCTAATTTTGCAGGTAATAGTTCATTAACTTTAGCAGACATCATATAAATATGATAATCATATAAATCATTAACCTTAAAAGCATGCTTGTTCAAAGGATAATATAAGCTCCACTTCATCTGAAAATTTTTAAAGAAGGGAACCGATTCCTGAAGCATGGAATAACCAACACCGGACCAATTCGCAATAAGATCCCGCCAATCAAATCCATACTTACTAAACCCATCACCAATTTCTATAATTAAAGCATGTGAAGCCGAAATACCCGTTGCCCACCAAAAAGCTGATTCCCGATCATTTCCTCCCCATTTTAAGATATCATCAACTGCATGGAACATAAAGTATGAAGTATAGGTATGCCCAACTTTATCAATTCCAAGGTTAGCATCAAATACTTCTGTCTCTTCATTAAAAAATTTAAATGGTTTATAATCATTTTTCCACCATACTCCCCAGGAATAGATGAGAGTTCCTCCTGCGATACCAAGAGTTCCAACCTTTGCAAGATTATGTCTTGACCAGAATGAATTGGTTAAATCAATATTAGTATCAGGTTGTGCAATTGCAAAATCTGGAAGTAATAAAATCCAACAGAAGAATATTTGCAAGAAAGTATTTTTAAATTGATTCATTTTAGTAGTCGAAAAATATTCCGAAAAGACTTAAATCTGTTTTATCTTTATAGAATTGTCCGCGGTCTTCAATTCCTGTCCGGTACGTATATGCAATACGAATAGCGTGTGAGTTCTGCTCTAAAAACTTTACCCCGATTTGATAACTTTGTGTTGAAGCATAATTAACTTCTGATTTAAGTTTAATATCCATCGCACCATAAATCCGTAAACCATCTATAATTTCAATATTTCCACCTTCGCCACCAAATTGAAAGTTCCATCGTTTATTATATTCCGGAATAGTGTAAGTATCGAATCTTAGTCCACCATATACAAATCCGTTTATAAAACAAAGTTTGTAAGCTGCAAAAAAAGGAACAAAATCTTTAGCATAATTTATTGCTGTAATCTTCAATGCTTCAATTCCGTCATCAACTAAGTGAGCGCTGTAATGTCCATAACCAGTGCGAAGTGAAAGTTTTTCAGATAATTTTATTTCAATTGGCACATCAACAAAAAAGCAAGCAGTTTGTACTTCCAGCATATCTGGTCTTCTAATAAGGCTGGCATATACGGTAGCACCAAGTCCAATTTGGAATATAATGTCACCATATCTCAACTCATAAAATCTTTGAATTCCACCAATACTTCCAATCCATCTTCGCGTGTAAGCATTCTTATTTAAAGAAAATTGTTGTGCAGTTCCATCCGCCAAAAATTTAGGAAATATTCTTTCATCAGGGAAAAAAGTTTTTTGATAAATGGAAGAATCTTTGTTTGTAACAGTTGAAGAAGTTTGCTTAGATTGAAAAGAAACCGAAGATGTAACATCCATTTTTTGAAAGAGAATGGAGTTTTTTTTCCTTTCCAATTCAGGATTAAATTTATTCTGGGCTAATAATTCTCCCAGCAAAACGGAAACTATAATTAATATTTTCATTTAAACAATAGTAAATTTTAATTGTCAAAATAAAACTATTGTTGTTAAGATGAAAATCTTTCAAAAAAAAAGTTAAAAAGATTTTCAATTTACTTGAATTACATTTGCAGGAATTGTAGTATGCCTTTTATATAGCATTCCTTCCAAAATTAACGTAAATTTTAAAGCAAAAAATAGCGTCTTTGAACTCATAAGGGTAGGTTTGCTAAAATTTAAGGTAATTGGTAAAGATAAAAATTCCAAGGCAAGAGCAGGATATTTTGAAACCGATCATGGCATAGTGGAAACTCCCATATTTATGCCAGTTGGAACGCAAGGTACAGTAAAAGCTGTAAATCAAAGAATACTTGAAGATGAAATTAAGGCACAAATTGTTCTTTCAAATACTTATCATCTTTACTTACGACCTGGAACAGAAATAATTGAAAAGGCTGGCGGACTGCACAAATTTATGAACTGGAATAAACCAATCCTTACAGACAGCGGTGGATTTCAGGTTTATAGTCTTTCCGAATTACGAAAAATGAAGAAGGATGGAATTGAATTCAAATCTCATTTGGATGGCTCAAAACATTTTTTTTCACCGGAAAAGGTTATTAAAATTCAGAGAAGCATTGGTTCAGATATTATTATGCCGCTTGATGAATGCACACCATTTCCGTGCGAATATGAATATGCAAAAAAATCAATGGAGTTAACCTCGGAATGGGCTGGATTGAACAAAGATGCATTCGAAAGAACTGAACCACTTTATGGAAAAGAACAATATATTTTTGGTATTATTCAGGGCAGTGTTTATAAGGAATTACGTCAAAAATCTGCCGATGATTTAAGTAAATTAGATTTTGACGGTTATGCAATTGGTGGTTTAGCTGTTGGCGAACCAACTGAAACAATGTATGATATTGTTGATTATACAACCGGATTAATGGCTGAGGAAAAACCGCGTTACCTTATGGGTGTTGGCAGACCGGAAAATATTTTGGAAGCGATTGAACGTGGTGTTGATATGTTTGATTGTGTTATGCCGACAAGAAACGCAAGGAACGCTTACTTGTTTTCAAATTCTGGTGTTCTTTCTATGCGCAATGCCCAGTATAAAGATGATTTTAATCCGGTGGATAAGGAATGTGGTTGTTATACTTGTAGAAATTATTCACGGGCATATTTAAGGCATCTTTATATTGCTAAGGAAATACTTGTACTGGAACTTGCAAGCATCCATAATCTTCACTTTTATTTACGACTTGTAATGGAAGCCAGGGAAAGAATAATAGATGGATCTTTTTATAAATGGAAACAGGAAAAAATTAAAAACATATCTTTAAACACAAATTCTATTAAGGAGGATTAAGTGGAATTATTATTAGCAATGGCTCCCCAAGGTGGCGGTGGTGGAAGTATGGTAAGTACTTTAATTATGTTTGGTGCTATCTTTGCAATTTTTTATTTTATGATCATCAGACCGCAGCAGAAAAGAGCTAAAGAACGAGAGAAAATGCTCAGCAATATCCAGAAAGGAGACAAAGTTGTTACAAGTAGTGGTATCCATGGAACAGTTATCGGACTGGAAGATAAGACTTACTTAATTCAGGTAAGTGATAATGTCAAAATTAAATTCGAGAAATCAGCGATTGCTTCTGTTGTAAAATAATTCTAAAAGTATATTGGAAATAAAATGTTTTGTAGTGTTGAAGAAGCTCTTTCAGAAATCAAGAAGGGGAGGGTAATTATTGTAATTGATGATGAGGAGCGTGAAAACGAAGGTGATTTTGTTTGCGCGGCTGAATTTATAACTCCAGACATTGTTAATTTTATGACGAAGTATGGTAGAGGTATGATTTGCGCACCGATGACTGGTACTCGTTTAGATGCACTCGGACTTAATCTTATGGTGGATTCTAACACTGCACTGCATGGTACGCAATTTACAGTTACTGTTGATGCTATTGATGGAACTACAACTGGAATTTCTGTAAAGGATAGGGCAATCACTCTAAAAAAATTATCTGATTCTAAAGCAATAGATATAGATTTTGCACGTCCTGGGCACATCTTTCCTCTCCGTGCTTTTGATGAAGGAGTTTTGCGCCGTGCAGGACATACGGAGGCGGTTGTTGATTTATGCAAATTGGCAAAACTTCAACCAGTTGGCGTTCTCTGCGAAGTTCTTAAAGAGGATGGTACAATGGCTCGCGTTCCGGATTTGACCAATTTAGCAAATGAATTCAAATTAAAAGTTCTAACAGTTGCAGAATTAATTCGATATCGTATAAAAAAAGAAAAACTGATTATAAAAGAAGCAAATGTAAAATTCCCAATTAAAAAAGGAAATTTTCATCTTCATCTTTACAAAAGCCTTTTGGATAACAAAGAACATGTAGCACTTGTTAAAGGGGAGATTAATTCTGATGAACCTGTTCTTGTGCGGGTTCATTCAGAGTGTTTGACAGGAGATGTATTTGAATCTCTCCGATGCGATTGCCATGACCAGTTACATGCTGCTCTTGAAAAAATAGATAAAGAGGGGAAAGGTGTATTAGTTTATATGCGCCAGGAAGGAAGAGGAATTGGTTTGGCAAATAAAATACGTGCATATGCTTTGCAGGATGAAGGCAAGGATACTGTGGAAGCTAATGAAGAACTTGGATTCGATGCAGACTTACGTGATTACGGTATTGGTGCCCAGATATTATTAGATCTGGGTGTTACAAAGATGAAGCTATTAACTAACAATCCTAAAAAAATTGTTGGACTAAATGGTTATGGATTGGAGATTGTTGAACGAGTTCCGCTGGAAATAAAGCCTAACGATAAAAATCGAAAATACTTGCAGACTAAAAGGGACAAACTTGGGCATTATCTAAATTTTGATGATAAACTTCCGACTCAGAAAAAATAGTTCCGAGATTTAGTTTTCTAAATTATTTTTTATTTAAAATTAATTTTTAATTTCATCTTATTAAGCGGGGGCATATGAGTGGGATCAATTTAAATAATGAAATGGATTTTATAAAAGGTGTAAAATCCCACAACGGATCCTTGAAAATCCTACATGATAAAAAGGGGGAATACATAGTAGAGAAGAAAAAATATTTACTCACTCTTTGTATTTCTAAAAAGAGTTATGTGTTTGATTCGATTGAAGAAGCTGAAGATAAATTCTTGGATTTGCGTTTTGGATTTATTGATGGAAAATTTTCCCTGAGAAGTTTTTTTAAGTAAAATATTAAATTGAATTTTTTAGTTATGAAAACCCTAAATATTAAAAAGAATTTTTTAGGAATAGAAAAAAAATATTCCAACTTTAATAACTCCCAAATTGCAATTCTTTCTGCTCCATTTGAAAAAACAGTTAGCTATGGTAAAGGAACTTCGAAAGGACCAGAAGAAATTTTACAAGCTTCTCACTATGTGGAATTTTATGATGAAGAACTTGAATGTGAATTAGTTTTTGAAAAAGGAATCTGCTCCTTGCCTGCATTAAATTTCAAAAAGTTAAACATTGAAAAATCCTTAAAATTAATTAGCAGTGCTGTTAAAGATTTAATTGATCATAAAAAATTTGTTGTTACTTTGGGTGGCGAACACTCAATATCTTCTGCTACAATAAAGCCTCACTTTCAGAAATATTCAGAACTATCAATTCTTCAATTAGATGCACACTCAGATTTGAGAGAGAGTTATGAAGATTCAATTTATTCCCACGCTTCGGTAATGGCAAGAGTTGCTGAGTTTACACATAATATTGTTCAGGTTGGAATTAGAGCGCAATGTATCGAAGAATCAAAATATATTAAGGAAAATGGAATTATAACTTTTTTTGCTCGCGATATAAGACTTAACAAATATGGCGCTGATTGGCAAAGTGAAATTGTTAATCATCTTAAAGAAAATGTTTATATTACTTTTGATGTTGATGCATTCGATCCATCACTATTACCTTCTACCGGCACACCGGAACCTGGCGGACTTTTTTGGGATGAAACAATGAACTTACTGCGGCTTGTTGGAAAAGAAAAAAATATTGTTGGTTTTGATGTAGTTGAATTAGCGCCTGTAAAAGGAAGTGCTTCATCCAATTTTGTTGCAGCTAAACTTGTTTACAAAATCTTGAATTATGCATTCCAGAGTAAATAATTACTCAAAACAAAACCCAATTGAAATTTAATGTTACATTAAAAGTCAGAGTGTAAAAAAATTAAATCTGTAGACTTGGTAACCAAGGTTTACTGTTTCACTATTTGAGTAACATTAGTTTATTATTTAAAGAATTCTTAATTTCCTCAAAAGAAATTGTCCAAGGTTTTTAAATGAAGTCTTCAAAAAATATTTTGTATTTACTCTTTATTATTGCTTCTGTTTTTGCATTATCTTGTTCTGGTTCTATTTTTAAGGAAGCTTATCCAACTTTAATCGATGGGCAATATGATTCTGAATTTCCATACCGTGGGTGCTCAAAACAACTTCAGGAAATTAGCGAAACAATAAAATTTGTAAATTGTATTACCTACTATAAAGTTCATATATTTAAAGAAGGTAGTAAAATAAAAAAGGGAGAACTAACTGACTCACTAATAGAAAAAATCACAATTCAAACAAGACAAACAGAAAGAACTGCTGCAGGAACTGCCACAATTATTTATTCTGAAGCTAATAAGATTGCGCTGCTTACCTGTTCACATATTATAACTTTTGTTGATACTATTTACTCCTTTGAAAATGATTCTCTTGGTAACTATTTACCATACTTAAATGCAATCTTAATAAAAGAACGGCAGGATATTTATATCCCTGATCTACCTGAGGGGGGAGACTTGGTTGTTCTTTGTAAGGATGAAAATTATGATGTAGCATTATTAGGTAAAGAATTTAAAAAATCACCGACATTCACTGTTCCTTGTTTCAAATATCCTTTTGGAAAGGCAAAGGAATTAGAATGGGGTACTTTTGTTTACTTGTTTGGATTTCCAATGGGTACTAAAACTTTAACAAAAGCGTTGGTTAGTAGTCCTAATCGAGATAAGAATTCTTCTTTTATAGTAGATGCAAATTTTAATGAAGGATTTAGCGGTGGAATAATTTTAGCTATCCGCGATGGAGTCCCCAATTTTGAACTTGTTGGTATGGTTAAAACTATGTTTGCCGATTATGAATATGTTCTTAAACCAACAGATGAATTTAATTATTCAAAACATAATCCGTTAGTTCCTTATAGAGGTGATCTTTTTGTAGATAAAAGAGTAAATGTTAAGTATGGTGTTTCTAAGGCAATTCCTACAGAAAATATTTTTGACTTCCTTTATTCCAATAGAATTATTCTTAGTAGGAAAGGTTACGACCTAAATCAAATACTCGCACCATATTTTTAGGTTAAAGATTAATAAATACTTTGTTTAATTGAAAATTAAATCGTACTAAAAAGTTAAAAGTAAAATATGAGGACTTATTATTACCAAATAGAGTGGGAAATATTAATACAGCCCGGCTAAATTCAGTTACATATAAAGAGTTTAACATTTATAATACATTTTCGATTATTTAACTGAAAATTTAATAGGATGATTTTAAGGATAAAAATTAATGCAAGAAATATCTCTTGATTATTTGACAAACGAAGGAACTACACTTGATTATATTCTGAATGGAATAACTGACGGTATTTACATAGTTAATAAAGAAAAGAAAATCATCTTTTGGAATAAAGGAGCACAGGAAATAACTGGTTATACTCAAAAAGAAGTACTGGGCTATAAATGCTCTGAGGATATACTTAACCATATTGATGAAAATGGTATAGCACTTTGTAAAAATGGTTGCCCTTTGCATAAAACACTTACCAACGGTAAAGTAAATAAACTTAAAATATTTCCGCTGCATAAAAATGGTAACAGGTTTCCAGTTAAGTCACATATATCTGCAATCAAAAATAAAGATGGAAATATAATTGGTGCAATTGAAGTCTTTAGAGATATTTCCCAGGAAGAAGAATTAAGAGTTTTACAGGAAAAATTTAATAACCTGATAAAAAAATATGTTTCGAGTGCAACTGTAGAAAGTGTAATGTCGCAGGTATTAAATGGAGTAAAAAGAACTTCAAAGATGCGTGATTTAACGATCCTGATCTTAGATGTTGTTCAGTTTTCCACATTTTCAGAAAAACACTCTGCAGAAGATGCTGCTGCCTTGCTAAATGAACTTTTTGGCTTGTGTGAATTAATAACTAAAGAGTACTTTGGAGACATTGATAAATTTATTGGTGATGCTATAATGGCTGTTTTTATAGATGCAAATGATGCTGTTATGGCTGCAGAAAAAATTTTAATAGCTCTTGATAGTTTAAATGAAAAAAGGGTAAGAGAAAAATTAGATTCAATTAGTGTTAGGATTGCTATAAACAGCGGGCAAGTTATTCAGGCAGAAATCGGCACGATTGAAAGAAAAGAATTAACTGTGATTGGTGGAGTTGTAAATACAGCCTCACATATAGAAAAGTTTTGTTCTCCAAATTCAATTTCAATTACAGAAGCAACATTAGCAAGGCTTAAAAATGCTTCCGTCTTTTCATTTGAAAAAAGAATACAAGTAAAAGGGAAAAAAGAACCTGTTTCTATATTTACATTTTTCCCTACTTCAATTATGAAATTTAAAAATTCAAAATCTAATTAATCTATCAATTACATTATTCTTTTAAGCGTGCGGATTTATATACTTTGATTATCCCATTTTTGTTTAATCTACGTAAATTTATCAACCAATATTTATTAAATACTAGCGTACAAATTCCGAGTTGATATTATATATACTTTATAAACCCGAAAAATATTTTGTATCTTACAACCACTTCAAACAACCAACGAACTTAAAAGGAACTTATTTTGTTAAATGAAATATAATTTTCTTTTGCATATATTAATCGTAGTTATGTAAGAAAATTTTAAAACAAACCGGTAATTAAATTGGAAAAGACCAATGACATTTTAAGAGAAAAAGCAAAAGATTCTAATTCTCTTAAAGATACAATTTCTGTTGAAACGACTGACATATCGAAAGACGAAATGTCTGGTAGACCTGCTCTAACGATAAATGAAAAAGGAGAGAAGGTTCTTGTCTTTAGCGACCCGCTATATTCCAGAGAGAAGCGAAGCGTAGTTAATTATGCAGTCTTTAAAGGTAAATGGGAATTTGAAAACATTGATGAACTTGAAGAAACTGATGAAGAAAAATGCGCTGTAAAATTTACTCCAACAGGTGATAATTCAAACATTACCATAGCATTCAAATCACTTAAAGATAGAGTTGAGTTTATGGATTCTATCTACAGCGATCATGGAATGAAGCAAATTGGTTCAGGTATAAATTTAGAATATTTAGCTAACTCAAAAGTTTTAAAAACTACTGGTGGAATTATTGGTTTGTCTTTGCTTGGATATGGATTGTATAAGTTGTTAGGAAAGGAAAAGAACGATTAAGTTTTTATAGATTTTTAATAATGATGGAACATAGAAAACAGATATTTAATAAATTAGAATCATTCTTGCGGGGAAAAAATCCTAAAGTTTTTTGGAAAATTCTTTTGCTTTATGTCTTCACGTCTAAAACTCCGATGGGGATTTCAAGTACGCTCTTTTAATTACTGCATTCGTTTTGAATAATGAGTTAAGAATAAAAGCCCGCACTCAATCGTGTTCTTTCAATACATTGCAAATTAGCTGTTGCTTTTTCTCTTGCTAAACTTGTTCATAGGATTGGGTAATACTCGGCTACTATTTTTTATAAACATCTGTACTCAGGTATTTTAAACCAGAATCTACCATCAACGTAACGATTTTAGCATCTGGACCTAATTGCTCTGCTACCCGAATTGCTGCAACTACATTTGCACCTGATGATGTACCCGCAAAGAGACCTTCCTCGCGTGCTAATCGCCTTGCCATAATTTTCGCGTCTTCTGTCTTTACTGCAATAATTTCATCCACAAGACTTGGTTCCCAAAGCGGTGGGGTATAACCAATTCCTACACCCTCTATTTTATGAGGTCCCGGTTGACCTCCTGATAATACTGAAGATTCATCTGGCTCAACGACTATCACTTTAATTTTAGGATTGTGGTTCTTCAACACAGTTGCAACTCCTCGAGATGATGCCGCAGTGCCAACACAATGAACAAATGCGTTAATTGTTCCGTTTGTTTGTTTCCAGATTTCCTCAGCCAACGGATAGTAACCTGCAATGCTATCAAGATTGTTAAGTTGGTCTGTCCAATATGTGTGGGGTCCCTTACTAATTTCTCTTGCAGCTTCTATCATATCTAAAATCAACTTCTTTGTAGTTAAGCCACCTTCGCTAGGTATGAGTGTTAGTTCAGCGCCAAAAGCTACCATCTGATTCAGTTTATCTTTACTGAAAGCATCAGAAGTTATGATATGAAGGTGGTACCCTTTGGCTACACAAATCAACGCGAGTGATATGCCTGTGCTACCTCCTGTGTACTCAACTATAACATCACCCGGTTTTAATCTGCCTTCTTCCTCCGCCCTTGTAACCATAGCTTGTGCTGTACGATCTTTCATACTGCCAGTCGGATTTTCCCATTCAAGTTTCACAAAAACCTGCGCACAGCCGGGTGGTACAACATTGCGAAGATGAACTAAAGAAGTATTTCCAATAGCTTGAAGAATGTTGAGATCAATACTAATTTTGTCTTTCTCCTTTTGTTTGAATGTATTTCTTTTCCATTTCTCCTACATTGAAACGGAACATTCATATAATCAGCCTAACACAACTATGACTGTTTTATCAAAATAATTTTTTTATAATCAGTTTTAGAAACTAATTACACTTTTAAGATCAACTTACTTTGCAAACTCCATCTAAATGAATCACGATAAGTCCGTATTGAAGAAGCAAACGCTATTAAAGAACATGTTATACAATTACTTCATTAGAATAAATTTCTTTGTATCCGTAAAATTCCCGGCTTGAATTCTGTAAAAATAAATACCGCTCGAAATATTATCTCCATTGAATTCATATTTGTAATTACCTGGTAATTTTTCTTCGTTAACCATAGTGGCTATTTCATTACCAAGTACATCGTATAACTTAATTGTAACAAAACTTGTTTTGGGAATTAAATAATTTATTGTGGTACTCGGATTAAAAGGATTAGGATAATTTTGACTCAGCTTGAATATTACTGTGGATTTAAAATCGGAACTAACTCCTGTTGTTATGCTAATTGTATATCCTGGAGAAATAGAAACAATCTTATTATTATATTTTGCCACTACTTTAAAATTATAATCGCCCTGTTTGTTTATCGTAATTTCAACTGAGTCACTCACGAGTTTAAAATTAATATTAGAATCCGCACTTCTAAATTCAACCGTTGATATATTTTTTAAGTTCGCTGCAAACAGAGAAATTGGTAGTTTTTTAGTTACGGAAGGTTCCAATTTAATTTTGGAAAAATCAACAGGCAACCATTCAACATCCGAATAATTGACAGAAAGATTTGTATCAATCCAATTGAAGCGATGAATGATCCATGCCTTTAGGTAAAGAACTTCTTCCTCGTACGATTGTCCCACAAAATATTCAGGCCATTGATATACGCCGATAATAGCCCATTGAACAAAATTTCTGGTTCTCGCCTGGTTAATATAAAGAACGGTTTTATCTATGTAATCCATCATCGCAGTCAAATTAAATACAGTCTGTTTTAATTCATTCCATCTTTTAGCCAATTTATTTCTGATTATCGGGTCGTCAAAAATTTTTTTAGTCCAAAAAGGCCAACTCCAGATTCCTTCATAAGGATTCGTTTCAGCTTCCCATCCGGATGATAACCACGCATCACCATAATCGGCAAGTCCGAACGAAAGATCGTAATCCCAAATAGGTCCAAAAACTAATTTGCCGCCTTCACTATCCCGGTTTTTATACAAGTAAGCGCTAAGACGGTAAGCATCAACTGATTTAACGAATTCATTAATTAAGAAATAATCTACTAATGCATCCACATCAATAAAATCATAGTAACCCAGGAAGGGATCGTTATATGTACTCTTTGAAAGTGATGTTTCAAATTGGGTAATATAATTTTTAATATAATCTTGTTGAACAGGTAAAATATCCTGTGCGTTTGGATAGACATATATATAACTAATCGGTGAAGGCTGTCCCGGTGTTCTGGGAAAGATAGAAGGAAATATCGAATTAAAATATTTATCACCAGGATCAATTCGATCTATTTTCATTATATACCCGCCTGTTAAAGCCTCTCCGTTTACATCAATAGCTTCGAGCTTTTTAATGTTTACTCGGTTCTTATCCCGCTTAACTTTTTCCTGGAGTATATATAGCCCCATATATTTATTATTAATTACAACTTCGCAAAATGCAGTGCGTGAGGAATATCTCCCAATATCGTTCCCAAGCTTATATGAAAGGGTGTTACGAAGAAATGTTTTATCGGTAAAAGATGCATTTAAAACCCAATCGCTTTCGGAAGGCATTCCGAGTAAACCTGCATTCACCGAATTACCCACCGAATCTATTAATTCGATTCCATACTGTTTCTTTGGGAACATCTGAGAACTATGACCACGAATTTCTATTCCGATTTTTCCATTATAAACGTTGTAAGCATCGGTTAGTTTATTAGTAATGCCTTTTCCATTATCAATTACTCCCATATCTGCAATAATTTTAGGTTCATCCTTTATTGAATGACCATGGGTATTGATAATAATTATAGGAAGGTTCGATGATTTAAAATCGACTTGCGATAACAATACCGAATTAAGAAGCACCAAAACAAAAAATAATCTGAACGATTTCATTTTCAAAAAAAAGAATTTCCTTTATCTAAATAAATATTCCATTTTATAATAAAAGCAAATTACGCTTCCGCAACTTAACTGCCAATATGGTAAAACACAATAAGATCGGAATAGTTATTTAAAATTTTCACATCTAAATTGTTTTTAGTAGAATAAATTGAGAATGCTGTGTCTGTTAGGTTACTATCTGGCTAATGGAAAAAATTTACGCATACAAGCTAAACGATTCAGACTCATTCTCTCTCCTCAACTCCAAAAGTACGTTTATTCGCATAGGCTTGTTAGAAATATTTCGTACTTGCATTTTATAAGAAAGTGATTTATAATATTTAGAGTTGCTTTTTGCCGTTATATAGTTTGTAATTCTTGTATAATCAAAATCAGAAAAAAATTATGAGTGATAATAATTTTTCAATTAGCTTTTCAGTGGATCAAAGTCCGGAAGAAGTTTTTAAGGCAATCAATAACGTTTGTGAGTGGTGGTCAGAAGCAATTGAAGGTGATACCGACAAGCTCAATGCAGAGTTTAGCTATCATTTCAAAGATATCCACCGCTGCAAAATGAAAATAATTGAGTTCATTCCCAACAAAAAAGTCGTTTGGTATGTGCTGGACAACTACTTTAATTTTACACAAGACAAAACCGAGTGGAAGGACACAAAAATCAGTTTCGAAATATCTAAAAAAGGCGATAAAACGGAAGCGCTCTTCACTCATATTGGCTTAGTTCCCCAATATGAATGCTACAAAATTTGCTCAGACGGATGGAGCACTTATATTAACAGCAGTTTGCGCAATCTGATTACGACAGGTAAAGGGCAGCCCAACATTGGGGAAGCCATTACCGATAGTGAGCGGCACTTAGTTAAATAAAAAACCAAACCCGAATAATTCACAACGACCTATTGAAGTAGTGGTTGAGCGAGAGGATGGTTAGGCGCTCCCAAACTAAATACAAGTTCATGAACTGACACGTGTATTAAAATATTTATACGCTAACACGACGGACCAGAATGTGAGCCACCATTGAAGAATAAGTAAGAAAATGCCTCCACCCAAAATGACTCCAATGATCATTGCGGGTGTAATTTGGAGACCGAACATTCCTTGCAGATCGGAAGTTGTAGAGAAACTGACCAGAGCAATTGTGGCTGATGCAGCACAAATAAATGCGAGAACACTTGTAGTGAAAATAGCAGAATTTCGTGCGGCTTTTTTCATACGAATGGAATCAGCGCCTTTATAAATCAGCCATCCACCGATGAAAAAACCTGCTGGCAATGCAAGTGCAACATTGAAAACCGGAACCCCCATAAAGAATCCGAACATTCCAAAAGAATAGAAAAGATAAATCATCATCCAAACAATCGGTTTCATCGAATAAGCAGTTTGAATCCACATTTTTAGAAAAAGAATATCGATAATTACTCCAACAAAAGAACCAGCAAGAGCGAATAGAATTATCCTCGATTCAGGAACAAAGGGAATACTGATCCACCACCCCGCGAGAAAACAAATAATGATTGGTACTGCACCCAATAAAAAACCAATTGTTAATATTTCAATCTTTCGCATTCTATGTCTTATTCTAAAAAAATTAAATCCAATAATGTTGGAACGCCTAACAACGTGCTATGTTAAAATATAACACTATCAAATAAAATATTTAAGGATCTTCGTTATATCTTACTTTTGAAAATTAAAATTATTTCAAAGTAAATGTCCTCATACCCAAAAAATGAATCTCATATTCTCTAATAATCGGGTTATCTCATGGTAATTTATCCTTAAGCCCGTTTTTGTAGCAACGTCAAATTTTAATAAACGATTGTCAAGCAAAAATATTTTTCTCTTTGACTTCCCCGTACTCTTGATTATTTCTATTTTTTAGATTGTTAAATGGCATACGCTGCATTTTTAATTTGTTCTTCTATTTAAGAGATAGGCTGCAATCGCTCCAGAAATTGTCATTGCAGTTACACTACAAGCATAATCAACAAATACAATTGTTTGTGAAAAAAAGTTGGATGAAGCATATAATCCAAAGTTAACGGAACCCCAAAAGAGGATTGCTATTATAAATCCATACTTTAGACCAGAAGCAAAGGTTGTTGCACCAGACCATTTAATTATTGTTGTTATTAAACCCGAAATAAGAAATTATTTCTTCATATTAAGTTTCAAATATCTACAAAAATATTTTCAGCATTATAACAACTTTATACCCAAACCCAACACAACAATGCCACTTTATTGATTAACTATTTATCTAAAACAATCATTCAATTACAATCTACACCGGACAACAAAACCGAAACGGTACTACAAAACTTTGAAACTTCTCAAATGCCAATATTAAAACGCTTTCGGTTTGATGCACTTGATAGAAGCTGTTTGATCTTTAATTTATTTTTCTTGAGTAGAACTTTCAATTCCAAACAAGTCATATGGTTTTTTACTAAAATTATCATTAAATAAAAATACTGCGACGAAAATGTATACAATGAATCCAAAAACAATAAGTATCTGAACCCTGGATGTTTTTTGAATATCTTGTTTTGATTTTACATCACAAACTTTACCAGGGCAGTGTTGAGCTTTTTCTTTATAAATAATCGAATAAAATTTACAACCTAAACAAATTCCAAAAGCTGTTTCAAAAAATAAGAATATCAGACAAATTAGACAGCCTAGACCAGTTATTGGGCTGTATGCATTTACTACCACTAAATGAATGAATATTATGGATGCCAAAACTATACCTATTATCCAGGCGAATTTTTTTTGTTGAGCACCAACATATTCTGGAACTTGATTCCTAACAATCAATCGCCCAATTATTAAGGAAGGAGAAAATTTTGGATTAATAAAAACACGTATTACAATATCTGTAAGGAATATCGTTATTGCATACTTTATCATTAAAAAATCCCCTTTTAGAGCCGCTAACATTATTGAGGTAAACATAATTACAAATAATATTCCGGCTGCTGCTCTTATTTTCCGTTCATTTAAAACAGGTATGTTATATCCTTCAACTTCTTCTCCAAATTTTATAATTTTATTCATTCTACATTCCTTTTTTTTCTTATGTATGACGAATAGATATATGATTTAGTTACATTAAAGTGTTAAACTTTTTTAGTAGCATAAAACATAGTGCCGGTAAGCGGCACCCCAGAACAAGGATGCCGGATAACTGCAACTACTTTTTATTTATAAAAATGGTTTCTTAGAACTAACTACCTTAAAGAGCATCTTAACTTTGCAAACAACATTATATAATTGCACAAATGCCACACTGGAAAAAAGCTGTCCGTGTTGAGCGAGCGGCTTGTTAAAACACATTATGGTATGTGCATATTACTTTTTTTTGTAAATGGGATTAACATCGGCACTTCTTTTTGATACTTCAGATAAGCATCACCAAATTCTAAAACTAATTTATTCTCCTCAAGCAAGGTGCCAATGATGACATAGATTGTTAATATAGCGTTCACTATTATATCAATCTTTTTAAAGGTTTGACTCCATAAATAAATTATAAGACATAAATACATTGGATGTCTTATCACACCTAAAAGTCCATTCTTTTTTATTTCCTCAGAAGGATTTGCTTTTTTTAATTTTCCAATATTTAGTATTTGACGGATTCCGAAAAACGAAAGAGAATCATAGTTGAAGAAAAATGCCCAAAAGAATATTAGTAATGAACCATACATCAATATATACCGTATTATTGACCAAGGGGAGCTGTATGATATTATAATTTCATTATCATACTTTGAAGTATAATTGATTAGTAAAACAAGCAAGACTAAAGAAATCAACACATAAAAAAGTCTGTAAAAAGCATAAAAGTTCTTTAATAAGCGAGTAATAATATTTGTAAACTTTATGCTAATTAAAAAGCTATGCAGAGCGCAGTATCCAATCCACATTAAAGAGAGAATTAAATATTTCATCACTTGCCTCAATCTTTTATAGTATTATTTTCTTGTGTTCTAACGGCGTAGTTACTAAACCGCTACCCAGAACAGGAAACTTGTTTAGCACACAAATGCCGATAATGTTAAATTAATTTTTTAATAAACAATTTTGAACAAGACTGCCAAAACGGAGCAACTACCTTTAAAATTGCACAATAGCCGAGTGCGAAAACGCAGTTAGCTTGCACCGCTTATTAGACACGCCCTTTATATTACTTTTTTTACTTTTATTTTTTTTGTTAATAAACTCTGAAATTTTTCTACGGCGCGAAAATTCATAAACTTCCGGTTGTGATTGCACCTGCATGCTCGTAATTCACAACAATGACGCCATTCGATGTTACTTTGTTTTCCGTTACCTTGAACGCTGCTGGGATCGTGCCATCGGCAAACAACCGTTTTCCAACACCCAACGTTATTGGATATATCATCAGCCAGAACGCATCTACCAAATCATGCTTGATAAGCGTCTGAATGAGATTACCACTTCCCCAAACGTGCAAATCCGGTCCTTGCTGTTGCTTGATTTCGGCGACTTTTTCTGCAATATCTCCGTTTAAAAACACGGACGGCTGCCATTCGCTAAACGTCATGGTATTCGATGCGACGTACTTGGTCGCCGTGTTAACGCCCAACCAGGCGTCCGCATGTTGAGGCCAGAACGGTGTCCAAATTTCAAAGGTTTTACGCCCTAACAATAGGTCGAACGGCATGTTCATCTGCCTTCTCAGGACCGTTCCAAGAATCGCGTCGGAATATGGTGCTATCCACCCACCATACGCGAAGCCTCCGCTGGTATCTTCGTCTGGCCCGCCTGGGGCTTGTATGACACCATCAAGGGAAATATGTTCAAGCACAATAACTTTTCTAATGACTGAGTTCTCCTCAAATATATATTTTTATTCAATCTTTAAATATAAATTTATAGTTGCATAATAAAATGTACAAGGTGTAAGTACGACAAAATTAATCGCTAATTACGACAACATAGAATTTTCGTTTTATAAGTAATTCATTAATTGTATATTGGAAATAACTAAGTGCCTGACGGCGTTGGAACTAAACCGCTGCCGCACGGATTACGCTACCAATGTTACATTTTATTGTTTATGTTATTTAGTTACTTCCTACTTTCAAAAAAAACTACCAAGCTAAACTGCAAATGTTACGACCGGCTACAGCAATCGGTTTTGAATGCTGGTTAGCCCAAATGTTGAGCAGTGAGTACAAGATAATTACCTCGCTTGTCAGAACCTGATTTAAGCAATCCCGGTTTAAATCCTTGTGCTATGAGAGCAACCTTTAGTTCATCAGTTGAATAAGGTATAAATCCGCATTTATCTAATCCTGCTCCACTTACGTCTTTACCTGCTGTGTATCCAATTACCAACTCGCCACCAGACTTAATAACTCGAAACAACTCCGCAAAACATCTATCAAGATCGGACCAGAAGTAAATAGTATTCACAGTGCAAGCTTTATTAAAATTTGCATCAGGAAATGGTAATGACTCAACGGTTCCTTGCTTAATCTCTAGACGACCAGTCTTGATCAAATCTCGAAATCGTTCTCTGCTATTTGTTACCATCTCTTCAGAGAGTTCAAGACCAGCAACAAATCCATCCGACGCCTTCTGAACTATTTTCTCAAGCAAAGCTCCACCACCAAATCCTATCTCAAGTACACGATCTGTTCGCTGAACGGTCATTTGGTTAAGCACCATTGTATTATGAGAAGATGTTGTGCGATTTAGAAGACGTCCCATTACATATTTCCCAAGGAAACCTGAAGGATGAGCCAATTGCTTCGATAAAAATTGTTTGGCTAAGAATTGAGGTAACTTCATTACAAGCTCCTTCGTACGGGCTAACGATTTTGCAACTAAACCGCTGTACCGAACAACAATGCAGGTTGATTTAGTTAATAAAAAAAACTCTTTATAGGCTTATTGAACAGAACTACAAAAACAAGAACCTAAAATGAAAAAGCTATAACCGGAAATCTGAGAAAACCCGAACCGTATAAGCAGTCAATTTGAAACGCTGGTTATTTGGCAAATATAAATTAACCTCTTATTAATCTTTCTTGTAATAATTTTTGAATATCTCTTCGACCATCCAAAATACAATATATAAACACTTCTTCTTTTACTATTTGATAAATGATTCTGTAAGGTTTGTAATAGACTTCTAAAAAGTTTTCTAATTCCAATAATCTTAACTCTGGGGGAACATGACCTCTCTTTGGAATTTCTTGAAGAGCCAAACATTTTTGATATAGTTTATCAAATAATCTTTCTGCATTTTCTTCAGAATCATTTAAATAAACATATTTATAGATTTCAAACAAGTCGTTCTCACCATCGGAAACAAAATTAACTTTGAATTTCATTTCTACTTCTCTTAAACTCATTAATTTTTTTTCTGACATCTTTGAAAGTTTTATCAAGAGGTTTGTAATTTCTTTGTTTCAGATTCTTTCCGCTCAAAGCCAATATTTTCAAAAGAGCCAGTGCTTCTTGAGTTTGCTCAAATATTTTTACATCTTGAATTATAACCTTGGCTTCACCATTATGAGTAATCACCATAGTTCTTTGATTTTCAGCAATATCACGAATTACTTCAGATGCGTGAGTTTTCAAATAGCTGATTGATTTTATTGATTCACTAAACTTCATTTTCTATCTCAGTTTGTTTGACTAAAATATAGTCTTTATTTAAGTCTACTTCAATAGATAATATCTGATAAATTTATTGCCATATAACGACTTTGCAACTAAAGCGCCGCCCCCAAACAGGCATACCGCTTAAAAAGCAACTGCTAATAATTATTAAATATTTTATTAAACAGAACTACTTTACACAAGCAACATTATACATAAGAGCAAGCCAATAATTACATAAATGCCAAAAGCGAATACGGCGCCCGCCTTGATTGGCTGGTTATATGGCTTTTACTATTTTAATTTCGTATCTAAACTTTTAAGAAACTCTTCCGCTGTCAAATTATACTTTTGTCTTTACCTTTTTTAATAATTTCCTTTGTTGTTCGCGTAATTCTCGTGTCTGAACTCTCCAATATTCTAATTCTTCCTCTCTTGATAATTTTGATAATTTTTTCTGAATTATTCTGGCTGCTCTATGTTTCATATCTACACAATCGAATTTTTTATTCATAACTAATCACCTCCAATGGAGAATATATTGATATTTGTTGATAACCTTCTGATATATTTATTGCATTGTATAAAGCTATTTTTTCAAAATGAACTATATGCTTGAAATTCCAACTCACTATTATTGAGCATCCAGATATTGTTGCCAATGCTACGTGGAGTGCATCATTTGAATATTTTTTTGAAATAATCTTAGCATTCAAATAGGCATCTCTTAGTTTTAATGCTTCATCCGAAATATCCATTATTTTTGTCCGTGGGAGATTTTCAGCATAAAAATCTTGCACTTGTTGGGGAGCCAAAGATATTTCATTTCTGACTATCGGGAAATGAATATTTCAAAAAGATTTAATTTAACTTGCTCAAAGAAGATTGAACTTGCCTTTTTAAATTCATCGTCAAAGACACCACCAAACACCGAAGTATCTACATAAACTCTAATTTTCTTCATAATGATTTATCCTTATTTACAACTTTAAATTAAGCAAAAGACAATACAATTACAGTAACTGCCAAAAGTATAACGGCGTTGCACCTTGATTGGCTGGTTATAAGTGTGGAATTAAGAAAGGATTTTACGTAATAGAAATATTTAATCTTTTCCTAAGACCAAGTTCTATTATCCTATAAAAAGTTGAAATCTGTATATCGCTTTTACCAGCTTCTATTCTTGAAATATAACTTTTCTTAGTCCCAGTTTTTTCTGCAAGCTGCTCTTGTGTCAACTTTGCCTTCGTTCTTTCTTTTCTGAGCATTTCACCTAAACGGAATGATATTGAATCAGCTTCGAATTTATCTCGCCGTTCACTTCCTTTTTTACCGTATTGTTTATCTAAATGCTCTTCGTATGTAGTTATCTTTTTCATTTTCTGTTCCTTTCAGCCTTTTCTAAGAAATATTCTTCTTTCAATTTTATTCCTAATTCTAATTCATTCTTCGGTGTTTTGTTTGTCTTCTTAATAAAACCATTTATTAGAATTATCAAATTACCTTCATCAAAAAACCCGAAAATTCTAATATTATTCTTGTGTATTAAAACTCTTACTTCATATAAACCATCAGTTCCTTCCAAATACTTTAGAAATTTGATAGGAACTCTCTCGACGTTTCTAATTAGATCAAGAACAAAGTCAATCTTTTCTTTTGTTTTTAGCTCTTGCTTAGAATAGAAGTCTAAAAAGTAATCACCGAAGAATAATATTTTTCTTTTCACACCGTAAGATAACTAATTAGTGAACTACTTCAAATGCAATTTTTCCAAAGAACAACACTTATAACGATGTTGCCGATAAGCGGCGTCCCAGAACAGGAACGCCGCACAAAAACAACTGCCAATAATTTAAAAACATTTTTTTAACAGAACTACTTTACAAGTCACGCTACACGGAAGAACAAATACAATAATTACTAAAATGCCGGAAGCGAAAACGGCGTCTGCTTGATTGGCTGGTTGAACTAAGCCGCAAAGCGGCAGCGCGTAAGACCTGCATAATCATTTGCAAATTACAATTTAATTTATCAATTCGATATATCTCAATCAACATATTTTAACATTTAGCAACTATTAACGGAGGTATATCATGGAATATTTAATCCAGCGTATGCTCGAAAATATGCAGCTCTTCGGGTTATCCGCTCGTACTCAGGAAACTTATATATATCGCATAAGGAAATTATTTCAATACTTCAACAAACCACCGGACCAAATTTCCAATGAAGAATTAAGAAATTATTTTCTTTATCTGAAGAATGAAAAAAAATATTCAAGGAATACTCAAACTATAGCTCTTTGCTCATTGAAGTTCTTCTATGAAAGAACACTGAATAAAAGTTTTGATGTATTCAACATAATCCGTTTACCAAAAGAAAGCAAACTACCGGTTGTACTTACAAGAGAAGAAGTAAAAAAAATATTAAAAAATATACGGGTATTACGCCACAGAGTTTGTCTTACTCTAATCTATTCCTGCGGACTTAGGCTGAAAGAAGCTATCGGCTTAAGAGTAAATCAGGTAGACAGTAAAAGGATGTTGCTTCATATACAACAGGCAAAGGGGAGAGTTGACAGATACGTGCCTCTGCCGGAAACAACCCTCATATTATTAAGATCCCATTATAAAACTCACAAAAATCCTATCCTCGTATTTCCCGCTCCGGGACGTGGCGGAATCCACGAATCTACTTCAACAGAACCACTGCCGGACAGCAGTATTCAAACTGTCTTTAAGAAATCCCTTAGAGAAGTTGGAATAATTAAGGATGCTCATGTTCATACTTTAAGGCATTCATACGCAACGCATCTTTTAGAAGCCGGTACCGATATTAGAATTATTCAGGATTATCTTGGGCATAAATCAATAAGAACTACAATGATTTACACTCAGCTTACTCCTCTTATTAGAAATAATGTTTATAAACGAATCAATTCTCTTATGAGCGGTCTCATATAGCCGTATAATGATATAGCCACAATGGTAGAATTGTCGGAAATATTCAGAAATTATTCTAATTCATATTTAGGCAGGTACTCAGATCATATCCTTCCTTCGCATAGAAAAGCAATAGCCGATATTATTAAATGCCGTTCTCCGGTTATGGGTGGTAAGGTTTATTTATGTGATGAATGTAAAGAATATCATTATAGTTATTACTCATGCGGTAACCGTAACTGCAATAAGTGCCAGAATGATCTTGCCGATAAATGGTTTGAAAAAAACAGTGAGCTGTTATTACCTGCTAATTACTTTATGATCACTTTCACTCTTCCCGGTCTTTTAAGAAAGCTGGCTCGAAGCAATCAAAAACTGTTTTATAATCTGTTATTTTCCTGTTCATCAAAAACAATTTATAAATTATCTCTGGATTATATTGGCGGTTTGCCTGGTATGATTGGCATTATTCATACGTGGGCAAGGAATTTAGCTTACCATCCTCACGTACATTATATCGTTACCGGCGGAGGATTATTAAATGATAAAAGCAGGTGGGTTAAATCAAGCGGCAAATTTTTATTTCCGGTAAAGGCACTTTCAATTATCTTCAAAGCAAAATTCCGCGATGAACTTAAAAAAGCGAATCCATTATTATTCTATCAAGTCCCTTCAAAAGTATGGAGGGACGATTGGGTTGTTAACTCTATTCCTGTAGGTACAGGCAATGCCGCATTAAAATATCTTGCTCCATATGTTTTTCGTCCTGCCATTAGTAACAACAGAATATTAAAACTTGAAAACGGTAAGGTTACTTTTAAGTACAAGGAGTCTAAAACTAAATTATGGAAAACAATCACTTTACTCGCAGAAGAATTTATGCGTTGTTATCTCCAGCATGTATTACCTAAGAGTTTTGTTAAAGTACGTTACTATGGCTTATTTGCTTCCAAAAATAAAATGATGCTTCATAAAGCCAATAATATTTTATCCGGTAATTCAGTAAAAACTAAAATTAAATGCGAACCTAAAAAAACAAAATCATTTAAATGTCCGGTTTGCGGAAAGGATATGACATTATTTATGATAATCCCAAGAGGAACATCGTATAGTAATAAAGCTCCGCCGGTTTATCCGTCTGCTGGTATTATGGTTTTATAATGTTTATGCCAAAAGCTATTATTTGTGGCAAATGAAATCTTATACTCTTATCTTTATTACATTACTGGAAAGGGAAATATGAATTGTAGAAATGATTGCCTGAATTCAAAAAAAAGTATCACCACAGATTGAAAACTCAATCTTACTATACTAAACGAACACCATCCCATTAAAAATAATTTATCCAAATTACAAATAGTCCCATAAGTCGCTTTACGCCTGCCCACCGAAACGTAGTGCAGGAGGGGCTTAGCCCAACACCGGATTAAAACTCGGCAAGCTTCGTTTTAATCCTTTATAACGTTATATTTTTTAACTATATGGTTTCTTAAATTTTTTAGGCATCATCGTAATCATTGAATCCATAATCTTCTTCCCGACATTTTTGCTAATAAATAAATCTTTCGTTCTATCCGCATAATTCAACGGATTTTCATATGTTGTTTTTTCTCGTTGGTAAGCGTAATTAAACTGTTCTTCAATATATGTTCTAATTTCTGTTGGTAATTCACTACGAGAAGGGAAATGAATGCTTATATAGTTAACAAAATGATAAAAATATTCATTAAGTGGTTTACCCCATTCACGCAAATATTCAATTGCCATAGCTGCGGCAATAATATTTACATTTTCATCTAGTCCTTTTAAGGTTGGACGATAACTGCGCATAGTGTGGTTATTTTCTTTAGAATAAATAGAAATCGCAAAAGCACAAGCCAAGCAATCAAGTTGAAATTGTATATTCCTTAAATGCAAATTAAATAATGCTCCAGATACATCTGACAAATGTTCATCGGAAGTTAAGCGTTTGCATATAGTTTTAAAATATTCTGCAACTTGATGTTCATTTGTTTCTTGAATATGCCTTCCATCAAAAGTGTGTCTAAAAGCGTTTATTGCAATATTAACAGGTTCATTATTAATTGTGTTGTTAAGTGCATCAATCTCAACTTTTGATACAAAAGAAAGACTATTAGGGAAATGCGGTCTGAATAAATCTTCTAGTTCATTTTCCCCTTTTAACTTCATTACATTGGAAGCTAATTCAGAAAGAAACATAGTAAACGAATTTTCATAATCATATTTGTTTTCAAATTCTTCAACACAGTTTATTGGGATAATTCCGTATTCTTCTTTCAATATTTTTTCAAAATCTTTATTGGGTTCATATTGTATCAAATAACTTTTAGGAAGTTGCCCACTAAAGATTTCTAATAATTCCTTAAACAATAGTTGAATATTAGGGTCACGAAAAGAATACCCTACAAAAACAATTGATTTTGATAAGACATCACTTTTTAACCTAATGTCAAGGGGATTACTTGGATTCTTGATCCTACTACTATAATCAGTATTTGTAAAAACTACTGTATCTGGTTCCTTTGAATCCCCGTGAAATTTATAATAGTTAGGGAAAGAAGGAGTTAAATTAGCAATCCCATTAATGTCATAAATAATATTAATTGGTCTTCCATATTTCTCATAACATTTCTCTAAAACATTGTCTTGGTTGGTTGAATAAATTGATGGAATATCTAGACTCATAATGTGAACATAAATCTCACCTTTTTCATCATCGAATTTATCAATTATAAGTTTTTTGTTAAGAAATTCGCACAAAGTATTTTTGCCATATTTATTTACGTATTCTTCAGCAACTTGTAAATGATTTGATGAAGTAGAAGATGTTTTATATATCATTTCATCACGTATCTTATCCCAATCAACTGATAAATGCTTAAATGAGCAACCAGCACCTAAAAACGGGACTACTTTATGTTGAGCTATTAAATCTGATATTTCTTTTAACATAAACTCTCTACTCTTTTTTCAAAAAAACATAACGGCGTTGCCGATAAGCGGCGCCCCAGAACAGCGATGCCACTTTAAAAACAACTGCCGTTAATTTAGCAAACTGTGCTTAACTTTAATCGTAAGCGCAGTTTGCAACAATGTTATTTAATAGAACTACCTTTAACAAGTTAGCCAAAACGTAACGACTAACACCAAAATTTATAAAATGCCTAATGCGAAAACGGCGTCCGCTTGATTGGCTTGTTAGTTTGCGTCTTAGTTTTTATTAATACCAAGTACCCATTCAGTTGAAAATCCTTTATCGGCATACAACTTTTTAGTATAATCAGCTTTTTTATTTCCAAGAACAACATCAATGTTTGTATCTCTTTCAAGCCATATTTTATTGTTAAACATTTTTTCAACAAATAATTCTATAACATTCCATTTTTCATTCGGAATGTTTCTAAAAAATATTTGTTTTGATTCATCAGGTCTGACTAAGTCTAATTTATTAAAGACGATATCCCTTAACATTGGGAACCATACCATAATTGCACCGGGTCTAAATATTCGTTCAGCTTTTTTATGCTCTTCATCAGATGCGTTTGGATTCCATTTATTAATTAGAATTTTATCTGCAAGAATATTCAGAAGCCTAATATTATTTTCTATTTCTTGATTTCTAAAATCTTCTTTAGAGTCGATTTCAACATCCAGAGGCGGGGAAGTCAAAAAATATCTAAAATAATATTTATTCATAGAATCCCAACTTATTGCATATTGTTTACCAGTTTTATTCTCCGGAGCAATAAATTGAGAAAATTTATTTTCTTCATTCGATAAAATTGATGTTATTAAAAATGCTTGAATTTGTTTATCAGGTTTTTCGTCTGACTTGTCATCCGCGTATTTTATAAAATGACAGAATCCTTTTTCTGATTTCTTGTCTGCGGTTTCAATATATTTTTGCCAATTTGCACCATATAATTGAGCGAGTTTATCAGCTAATATTGAAGAATAGAAACGGAGTTGTTTCAATTTATCGTGTGCAACTAAATTAGTTCTCATCAACCAAGTTACTTCGGGTTCTATATAAATTTTCACTTCAATTCTTTCAGCTCCAGCCCAGATTTTTGCGGCTGCTTTATGCTGTCCATCAAAAATTAAAACTGATGAATCCCCATTAAGTCTACCGATTGAAGGTTGAAGTTGAGTATTTACTCTCAAGTGTCTATAAAGATTCCATAAATGTTCTTTCATTATTGGACGTGGTTGAAGTTCAAGTTCTGATTCTTCTTTACCATCATTTAATATATTTCTAACCGGAATCATTGCATAAAAATAATTCATCCCACTTATTGGGCATTTAAAAACTCGATATGTTTCCTTCATAGGAAGTTTTAATTTGTCCTTATCATTGAATATTTTCAAATCAACTGATTCTTTGGTAGAATCAAAATCATATAATACAGGGAATCCATAATTATCATTCAACTTTACACTTAGAATTTCATTCAATTTTAGTTGCTCACCTTTGTCATCTTTTGCTTCAAATAATTTATCCATTTCAAGTTTATCCCGGTATTCGGACAACGACATATCTTTCTTAGCAAGATTATGTTTTCTGCAAACTGGGGCAATATTATCTGGGGAGTTATCTTCTGTCTTGACAAATGGAATTATATGGTCATATTGGATTTCTTTTTCATCTAGGATTGGCTCGTTGTCAATAAAACATTTCACATAACCTTTTTTATCTCGATAAGCATTTTTTACTTTTTCTTTTTCTGAATCTGTTATCTGTCTTTTCATAATACCTCGATATTTTATTTAGCAAACTAACGACGTTGCGGGTAAGCTGTCCGCCCTGCACAACAATGCCGCTTTTATTAAACAATTTATTAATTAGAACAAACCTTCATTTACAAACTACACCGAACAAGAATGCTTGCACGGTAGAACCAACATTTCAATTACTCATATTCCGCGAGCGTACTCGCGGTCAGCTTGACCCGCTGGTTAGGCTTTATTATTTAATTAATAACTCACCTTACGCAACCCGATGCGTATAGTTATATTTTTTAGAATTTCATAGCGAAAGAAACTTTGAGATTTTCCAGTTGATTAAAAGCTGCACGATTTGCAGTAAGATACAATTTAGCTCGCAATGCTGTTGG